>CACXFW010000119.1 GCA_902767065.1 uncultured Lachnospiraceae bacterium
CCTGAGCGCTGAGCCCGTCTCTCCCATCTGCGCCTGCTGCATGGCGGCACGGAATCCGAACCAGATAATAATCGCAAACAGGGCAAAGCACATGACATAGTACAGAACAAAGCAGATCTTCTGAACAAAGGAAGGGAGCGTTTTGACCAGAACCGTGACGCGGGAGGACTCGCTGTGGTTAAATCCGGCGCCAACCCCAATCCACATCATCCAGAGGAAAAACACGCGTGTGGTCTCCTCATACCAGGCCGCGTTGAGACTCATCAGGCGGCTGCCGATCCCGATCAGAACCACCACAAACAGGGTAGCGAGACAGATGCCGCCCAACGCGAGCTCTATCTTCTCCGCCGCCCCGAAAAACTTTCTGACCGGAGAAATGTTTTCTTTCTTATCCATCTGATAATCACCCTTTCCTGTCTTTGCAGGGTTTTCTGATATGAAAAGGGCAGCGCATCCTGTCTGCGCCGCCCCACTTTATGTCTTGATTCCAGAGGCGGATGTCGCCGCATGAATCATGCACGATTCATGCACCAGCCATTGACCTGTCCGGGAAACCGGTTCTGATCAGTTCTCCTCTGCAAACGCGATCGTCGCATCCCACAGATCCGGATTGTTGACGATCTCCTGGAACTTCGGATACAGGGACTTGGAGACTTCCTTGAACGCCTCGACTCCTTCCTCATCCAGCTCGTTGTATTCCATTCCTTTTTCAATCATGAAATCGATGTCAGACTGATCGGTCTTCTCGTCATAGTCCTTCTTCCACTGCTGCATCTCCTGCGCCGTCTCAACGACCAGCTTCTGCATGTCTTCGCTCAGGGAATCAAACTTGTCCGGGTTCATGCCGACAACCCATGCCTCGGCAACATGATTGGTAGCGGACAGATACTTCTGAACTTCATAGAAGCTGGAAGAAAACGGAACGTCCGCCGGGTTTTCCTGTCCATCGATGGTGTTGGTCTGAAGAGCGGTATAAACCTCAGAGAAGCTCATCGGGGTAGCGTTCGCACCACATCCCTCTCCGAAGAATACCTGGTAGATCGGGCTTCCGGACACACGAAGCTTAATTCCCTCGAAGTCTTCCGGCTTGGTGATCGGACGGATATTGTTGGTGGTCATACGGAAGGAGCGGGTCCACGGAGCCAGGAACTTCACGCCCATCCCTTCAACTGCGTCCCACATCGGCTGAGAAGCCTCATCATTCAGATAAGCCTGCTCCTCATCGACGGTATCAAACAGGAAGGGAACCGAAATGACATTGAAGGAATCATCAAAAGAAGAATACCAGCTGGTTGACAGACAGAGCATGTCAAGACCGCCGTCCTGCATCGTGGTGACAGCAGCCGTCGCATCACCGCCATACAGAGAACCATCAAAGTAGACCTTGACTTCAAGCTCGCCATTTGACTTTTCATTCAGCTGGTCGGCAAACTCCTGCGCAGCAACGCCGATCGAGGAAGAAGCAGCGTCCGGTACGGACAGGTTCAGCTTTGTCGCTGCAAAAGCATTTGTTCCGAAGACAGTGACAGCCAGAGCTGATGCGGAAAGTGCCATTACGGTAAGTTTTCTCATTTTTCTACCTCCATTCTGATAAAAACAATAACAGTTTCTACAAGTGGACTCACCATGAATGAATCAAGCAATGAGTGCCACACGTATTCGATTGAAAATTTTTTCACAAAACGCAGCCCTGTTTTCTTTTTTCCTTTTCAGGACACTTCCGGTTCCGCGTTCTCTGAACCCTTGTTTTCGCTGCTTTTTCTGCTCTTCTGTGCTGTTGTCCACAGCATAGCATACATGAAAATATTTTACAACCTCTATGATTACAAATTTTCATTTTCGTTATTATTCACAGTTTTTGCACTCCATTTTTGTAGATAATTTTCATATTCATTTGATATCCATACTCTACTCTTCCAAATCAAAAAAATCCTGCCAGAACAGCCGGATCCTAAAGTGATCCAGCCGTTCTGGCAGGAAAAATCCGGCGGCAGACTCTGTCCGCCGCCGGATCAACCGGTTTTCCTAATCTGTTTATGCACTGTATATTCTGAATCAGGGCAAAGTACAGCCCTCAGATCCCGAACAAACCGGCAAATTCTTTCAGCGCCCCGTCCGTGTTATGATCCAGAACACGGTTGGCCAGCACCTTGCCCAGCTGAACGCCTTCCTGGTCAAAGCTGTTGATATTCCAGAGGAAGCCCTGGAACATGAACTTATTCTCATAATGCGCCAGCAGCGCGCCGCACGACTCCGGTGTCAGCATCTCACCGATGATGATGCTGGAAGGCCTCTCTCCCGCAAAACGTTTCGCGGGATTCTCATCGTCCTTGCCACAGGCAAAGGCAACCATCTGAGCCGCCACGTTCGCGCACAGTTTCGTCTGGCTGCTGCTTCCTTTCACCTCAACATCCTTCCCGTTCTGGCTCTTCCGGAACCCGATAAACTGAAGCGGAACGATATCGGTTCCCTGATGCAGCAGCTGGAAGAAGGAATGCTGTCCGTTGGTGCCCGGCTCACCGAAAATCACCTCGCCGGTGCTGTAGTTCATGCGCTCGCCAAAACGGTTGACGCTCTTTCCGTTGGACTCCATGCTCGCCTGCTGCAGATGCGCCGGAAAGCGGGAGAGCGCCTGGGAATACGGAAGCAGGGCTGTCACCGGATAGCCAAGTACATTGCGCTCATAAACGCTGATCAGAGCGTCAAGCATATCAGGATTCTTCATCGGATCCGCGAGCGCGGCAAGCCTGTCCTCCGCTGCCATACCGTCCAGGAATCTCGCAAAAATATCCGGTCCGAAGGCAAGCGACAAAACCGCGCCGCCAACTGCGGAAGCAGTGGAATAACGGCCTCCGATATAGTCATCCATAAAGAACGCAGCAAGGTATCCGCGATTCCCTGCCATGGGAGAAGTCTCACTGGTGACCGCAAGCATATGTCTGGAGCTGTCCAGTCCCGCCTTGCCGAGCGCATCCTTCACAAAGGATTCATTGGTGAGTGTCTCCAGCGTCGTTCCGGATTTGGAGACCACGATGAACAGCGCATGCGCAAGGTCCACAGTGCGAAGCACACCGACCGGATCGTCCGGATCTACATTGCTGATGAACTTCGCCTGCATCTTCAGGGTATCGTGCGTGATCGCCCAGTTTTCAAGGGAAAGGTAGATCGCGCGGGGACCAAGGTCGCTGCCGCCGATCCCGATCTGTACGACCGTGTTGAACTTTTCTCCCTTTTCATTCGTGATCTCTCCGTCATGCACCTTCTTTGCGAAGGCGGCAATCTTCGCCTGCTCGCCCTTATAAAACTCTCTCTTGTCCACGCCATCCGCAATAACCGGCTTGCCAAGCTGGCCTCTGGTAAGATGGTGCAGCACATGACGGTTCTCCGTCAGATTGATGACAGCCCCGTTATACAGCTCCTCAAACTTCTGAGCAAGCTGCGCTTCCTTCGCAAGTGCCGTCAGCTTCTCCAGAATCGAATCATCCACCTTCTTGGCCGCGTAATGGTACGTAAGGCCTCCCGCCATGGGAACGGAATACTTCCTGACACGCGCGGCGCCGCTCTCTCCGGCCATCACCTCTGCCAGTCTGACACTGTCCTTCGTCGCGGCCAGCGCCTGATAAGCGTCCAGCGTATCCAGATTCTTCCATGCAATCATTCTTTTCTTCCTCCTGTTCCTGCTCCCGGTCTGCCGCCAGCGGATATTCCCGCGTCATTGACGGCAGATGGGCGAATTGCGACTCAATCCCCGAAGCTGATCCCGAGCATCTTCGCTTCCTGGATGAACTGGTCATCCTTCTCGACTACCTTCAGCTTGCCGGCTGTATCCTTCAGCTTGACGCGCACCGTCTTATTGTTGCGGATACCGATCATCTTGCCGAAGTCCTCTTCGATAAACGCCTGCGCCGCGGCGGCTCCGAGCCTGCTCGAAAGCGCTCTGTCATACGGACAGGGGGCTCCGCCTCTCTGAGTATGTCCCGGCACGGTGATGCGCACTTCATTGCCGCTCTTCTTCAGGATCTGATCCGCAAGCTCATAGGCGACAGACGGATAATTATTCTTCTCCATCTTCTTCTTGTAATCCTTCTTGGAGAGCTTCAGATCCTCCGCGCAGACGGCGCCCTCGGCAACCGCGAGAACCGTGAAGCCCTTTCCGTCTTTCGTTCTCTTGTCGATCGCCTCCATTACCTTATCGATATGGTACGGGATCTCCGGGATCAGGATGACGTCCGCGCCGCCGGCAATCCCGGCGTACAGTGTCAGCCATCCGACCTTGTGGCCCATGACCTCAACGATAAACACGCGGTTATGGGAAGCCGCCGTGGTATGAATGCAGTCGATGGCTTCCGTCGCGATGTTCACCGCGCTGTAGAAACCGAATGTCATGTCGGTTCCCCAGATATCATTGTCAATCGTCTTCGGAAGATGAATCACATTCAGCCCTTCCTCACTGAGAAGGTTCGCTGTCTTCTGGCTTCCGTTTCCGCCGAGCACGAACAGGCAGTCAAGACGAAGCTTATAGTAATTCTGCTTCATCGCCTCAACCTTATCCAGTCCCTTCTCATCCGGCTTGCGGATATCCTTGAACGGCGTTCTGGAGGAACCAAGCATGGTTCCGCCCTTGGTAAGGATTCCCGAGAAATCCCTGCTGGTCAGAAGACGGTAATCTCCGTAGATCATTCCGTGGTATCCATTCATGAAGCCGTACACTTCCAGCTCATCCACATTATTCGCCAGCGCCTTGACGATTCCTCTCATCGTCGCATTCAACGCCTGACAGTCTCCTCCGCTTGTAAGCAGCCCTACTCTTTTCATGTACCTACCCTGCCTTTCCAGTAATTCGCACACCCCAATCCTGAGGATCCTCTAAGCAATGACCCATGCAGATATGACCGCTCTTCATCCCGGAAGAAAATCTTACAGATCAAAAGCGTCCCACACCTGCTCTGTACTTCTTCTCTCAGTATATTCTGTTTTTGTTCTTCAGGCAAGTGATATTCAAACAAGTGATGCGATACCGCCGCCCCGTACCGGGAAACCGCAAAAAACAGTCCGCAAAACACAGACTGTTTTTTTGCAAACCTGAGGTCATTTTCTCCGGACCCACACCTGCATCTCATTACTTCCCCGGTTCCCCCAGGTATAGTATGGAATGAAATGAATGAGGGCCGTATCTTCCGGAATCTCTTCTTCCGCCGGCCGGTACAGGCTGTGTTCCTCCTTTGGCACTCTCATTCTGGTTCCCGGCACGCTGATCCGGATGATGTCTCCCAGTTCTCCTTTCTCCCTCTCTTCCTTCATCGTCCCGGACGCTTCGATGGACAGAAGGTGCAGATTCTTCCCATTGTCCGCCTCCTCCAGGCA
>CACXFW010000120.1 GCA_902767065.1 uncultured Lachnospiraceae bacterium
CGGGAACAACAAGCTGCGAAGCAGCGACGGATGCGCGTCAGCGCAGACGGTTCACGGTCTGTGGGGAAGGAGCCGTGAATAGTAACCATTAAGGTAAAAAGGGCTGCAGGTCATACCCCCGGCCAGCCTCCTGCTTAAGACACAGGGATCCTTCGTTTCGCCCCCAAAAGTCTACACTCGGGATCCCTGTGTCTTTCTTGGGGCTGACTTGGGAGTGACCTGTAACGATAAAGGTTTGACATAGCACAATCAGGTACGCGGGTATCGCGGCTGCAGCATGGCTTAAGAAGATCGTACAGGGAGTGGCGATTATGGATAAGAAGGATATCATTGTGATCGGCATCGCGGGTGGAACCGGAAGCGGAAAGACGACGATCACGAAGAAGATTGAGGAGCGTTTTGGGGAGGAGGTGACGGTCCTTTATCATGACGATTACTATAAGGCCAGGCATGATCTGACTTATGAGGAACGTGTGAAGCTGAATTATGATCATCCTGCGGCATTTGATACAGAGCTCATGATCAGGGACCTTGCCGCACTTAAAAGCGGAGCCGCGATCGACTGCCCGGTCTATGATTATGCGATCTATGACCGGATTCAGCGCACACAGACCGTGACCCCTTCGCGGGTGATCATTGTCGAAGGAATCCTGATCTTTCATGAGAAAAGGCTCAGGGATCTGATGGATATCAAGCTGTTTGTGGATGCTGACGCGGATGTCAGGATCCTGAGAAGAATCCTGCGCGACGTGAAGGAGAGAGGGAGGTCTCTGGACAGCGTGATTACACAGTATCTTGGAACGGTGAAGCCGATGCATGAGGCATTCGTGGAGCCGTCGAAAAAGTACGCGGATGTGATCATTCCGGAGGGCGGAAAGAACCGCGTGGCGCTGGATATGGTCCTGAACCGGGTTCAGTTTCATCTTTCTTCCCTGCGGGAGGAACAGGCGGTTTCCGGGCCGGATCAGTGAAACCGGGCTTTCACAGAGGGCAGGCAGAAATAAAGTTTTGGGGAATCGCTCCGAGTTGAACAGGCGGGCGTTCTTTGGTAAAATAGGTTATTGTTTGGCGTTTTTGCAGGATATCAGCAGGGAATCACTGTTTACGATAGTGACAGAATCACTGCTTAACGATAGAGACAGAAAGAATCAGTCAAGTATCAATTAAAGGAGGACGAAGTATGCTGGAACAATTGAAAGAGGATGTCTGCAGGGCGAATCTTCAGCTTCCGGAGTACGAGCTGGTCACATTTACCTGGGGAAATGTGAGCGGCATCGACCGGGAGAAGGGGCTTTTTGTCATCAAACCGAGCGGGGTATCCTATGAGGAACTGAAGCCGGAGCATATGGTGGTGATCGATCTGGACGGGAATAAGGTTGAGGGGGATCTGAATCCTTCTACGGATACAGCGACCCATCTGGAGCTCTATAAGGCATTTCCCGAGATCGGCGGTGTCGTGCATACCCATTCAACGTTTGCGGTCGGCTGGGCACAGGCCGGACATGACATTCCACTGAAGGGAACCACACATGCGGACTATTTCTACGGATCCATTCCGTGTACCCGGAACCTGACGCCGGAGGAGGTCGAAGAGGGATACGAGATGAATACCGGGAAAGTGATTATTGAAGCATTTAAAGGCAGGAATCCGGTCTATGTTCCTGGCGTGATCTGCCGCAACCACGGTCCGTTTGCATGGGGAAAGGACTGCTTTGAGGCGGTTTACCACGCGAAGGTTCTGGAGGAAGTCGCAAAGATGGATTTCATCACGAAGCTGATTGATCCGGCCGCGCCGGATGCGCCGAAGCATGTCAAGGAAAAGCATTTCCAGCGCAAGCATGGCCCGAACGCGTATTATGGCCAGGGGAAGTGACGCCTGTTTCTGACAGGAATCTGTTTCCTGCTGCCCGTTCGGGAAGGCGGACAGCTTTATGCCGGGCACTGAGGCAGCGGGGAAATCGTCTCATTGGACATTGTGAGGAGGAATGGAAAATGTCTGATATCAAGAATGCGATCAAAAATGGAAATACGGCGCTTGGAATCGAGTTTGGCTCGACAAATATCAAGGCCGTTCTGGTGGGTGAGGCCGGTGAAGTTCTGGCGACGGGAAGCTTCGGCTGGGAGAATTCACTGATTGACGGGATCTGGACCTATTCCCAGGAAGAGATCCTGAATGGAATGAAGACCTGTTATTCGAACCTTCGCAAGGATGTGGAAGCGAAATACTGCATTACGCCCGATACCTACGGAGCAATCGGAATCAGCGCCATGATGCATGGCTACATTGCCCTGGATCAGGACGGCAACCTGCTTTCGCCGTTCCAGACCTGGAGAAATTCCAATACGGAGCAGGCAGCGGATGCGCTGACTGAGCTTTTTGACTTCAACGTTCCGCTCCGCTGGACGATTGCGCATCTGTATCAGTGCATGCTGGACAAGGAAGAGCATCTGAAGAAGGTTGATTTCGTGACAACCCTTGATTCTTATGTTCATTACCTGCTGACCGGCGAGAAGGTGACCGGCGTCGGCGACGCGTCCGGCATCTTCCCGATTGATTCCGATACGGTGGATTATGACCAGAAGATGATTGACAGCTTTGATGAGCTGGTCGCGAAGGAGGGCTACAGCTGGAGAGTGCGCGACGTTCTGCCGAAGGTTCTTGCCGCAGGCCAGAGTGCCGGGACGCTTACCGAAGCGGGCGCGAAGCTTCTGGATGAGACCGGGACCCTGAAGGCCGGGATCCTGATGGCACCGTCGGAGGGTGATGCGGGTACCGGCATGGTCGCGACGAATTCGGTCGCGCCCCGGACCGGCAATGTAAGCGCCGGCACCAGCATGTTTGCGATGCTGGTCTGTGAAAAACCGCTGTCGAAGGTTTACCGTGAGATTGATATGGTTACGACTCCGACCGGATATCCCGTGGCGATGTCCCATGCGAACAACGGTACCTCGGATCTGAATGCGTGGGTGAAGCTGTTCGGCGAGTTCGCGTCTCTGGCGGGATTCCCGATGGATCCGGGCAGACTGTTTGGCCTTCTGTATGAGAATTCCCTGAAGGGCGACAAGGACTGCGGCGGCCTTCTTTCCTATGGATATTATTCAGGAGAGGGCATCACACACCTCAATGAAGGGCGCCCGCTCTTTGCAAGGCAGCCTGACAGCAATTTCAATCTTGCAAACTTTATGAGATCGCATCTGTATACTTCCCTTGGCGCTGTCAAGCTTGGACTTGATATCCTGCTGAAGGAAGAGCATATGGCGGTGGACCGCATCATGGGCCACGGCGGACTCTTCAAGACGAAGGGCGTTGCGCAGAGCTATCTTGCGGCGGCTGTCCACGCGCCGGTCAGTGTTCTCGAGACAGCGGGAGAAGGCGGTCCGTGGGGCATGGCGCTCCTGGCGCTCTATCTTGTGAAGAAGGAAGAGGGCGAGACGCTGGAAGATTTCCTTGAGAAGAAGATCTTCTCGGAGATGGCGAGCGAGACCCTTGCCCCGGATCCGGCGGATATCGAAGGATTTGAAACATTTACGAAGCGTTACAAAGACTGCATCCCGGTTGAGAAGGCCGCGATCGAAACGCTGAAGGCATGATTGTTTATCCTGGCTAACGTCTGCGCTTTCCAGGCGCCAGCGCCGGAAAGCGCTTAGGTTAACCTCATCTACCGCGGAATTGGGCATGAGGTGTCACCGGCTATGCCGGTGACGGAGTCCTGATGCCGGAAAAGGGCATGAGGTGTCACCGGCTATGCCGGTGACGGAGTCCTGATGCCATTGAAGTCTTTCAAATCGGCAATGAATGACGTTC
>CACXFW010000121.1 GCA_902767065.1 uncultured Lachnospiraceae bacterium
ATAGATTTCGTTCGCGAGTATAAGGAGGAAGGCGCGGATGTTTTCCTGGATCAATGCCTTCATAACCAGAATCAACACTTATCTTACAAGGCTGAATCTGCCGAACGTGACGCTGACTTTGATCGATATTCTGGAGATCCTGATCCTGGCATGGCTGGTATACCGGCTTCTGAACTGGATTCAGAGCTCGCATGCCTGGACGCTTCTGCGGGGGATCATGGTGATCGCCATTGCCCTTGCGGTCATTTATCTCCTCCAGATGGATACCCTGATCTATATTATCAATCAGGGACTGAGCATCGCGATTATTACGCTTGTCGTCGTGTTCCAGCCTGAACTGAGAAAGGTCCTGGAGTCGCTCGGCGAGAGAGAACTTCTGAATCATTCTTTCCTGTTTGGCTCTTCGAAGAGTTATACAAGCCGCTTTTCTGACCGTACGCTGGATGAGCTTGTCAGGGCTTCGATGGAGATGTCGGCGGAGCGCACGGGCGCTTTGATTGTCATTGAACAGAATGAGAACCTGAGGGAGTATGAAAGGACCGGGATCGAGGTTGACGCTCTGGTTACCAGCCAGCTTCTGATCAATATTTTTGAGCACAATACACCGCTGCATGACGGAGCGGTGATTATCCGCGGGGACCGTGTCACCGCGGCGACCTGTTATCTTCCGTTGTCTGATAACAAGTCCCTGTCCAAGGCGCTTGGCACCCGTCATCGTGCCGGTGTCGGCGTGTCGGAGGTGACGGATTCCCTGACAATTATTGTGTCCGAAGAGACCGGGGGAAGCTCGATCGCGTACCGCGGCGTGCTCCTGAGAAGCGTGACGGAGAAGATCCTCAGGGACCGCCTGATCGAGGCACAGAATAAGTCTGCCGCAGGGCGAAGGAAAAACCATCGGTTCAGGAGGGCAAAGTAATGGGACATAAGATCCGGAAAGCTCTGCTGGGCAATCTGTGGATCAAACTGCTGTCGCTTCTGATCGCGATCGGAATCTGGCTGATGGTGACGAATGCGAACAATCCGACAAGAACCACGCTGTTTATGAATGTGCCGATCTCGATCGTCAACCAGGATGCGGTTGCCGATATCGGAAAGGTCATTGAGGCACAGGGGAGCGGAACCGTAACCCTCAGGGTTACGGAAAAGCGCTCTGTTCTGGAGAAGCTGAGCAAAACAGGCTCCGACTTCTACGTGGAAGCGGACCTGAATAATATCACAGACATGAACACGGTGCCGCTTACGGTACAGTGCGCCAATCCCGTGGTTACCTGGGATGAGATCGAGATCTCCCCTCCCAGCCTCAAGGTGACGCTGGAGGATAAGGTGGAGCAGACCTTCGTGGCGTCTGTCCCGGCGGAGGGCTTCCCGGCGAGCGGGTACGAGGTAGGGACGTGCACGATCCTTCAGGGAAAGAATATCGTCATTGCCGGGCCGGGTTCCCTGATGAACATCATCAACCAGGTTGTCGCCCCGGTGAACGTGGACGGGATAGGTGAAGACACCACGATTTCAAGCACTCTCAGGATCTTTGACAAAAACGGGGATGCCTTTACCGACGCGCAGATCGCGAGCCTGGAATTCAAGGATGAGAAGGGAAATGTCCTGACAGGCCATATGGTGGACGTGCAGGTGGATCTGTGGAGGATCCGGACGGATGTTCCGATTCGTGTGCAGACGGTGGGAACTCCTGCGTGGGGCTATCGTGTATCCGGTATTACGACGATTCCGGAGCGGATCAGCGTTGCCGGAACGGAAGAGGCACTGGAGGCGCTCGGGGCGGTGTTTGATGTCGCTGAACCCGTGGATGTGACCGGTGCCACAGAAGACGTGACCGCGGAATTTGATCTTGCGTCGACGCTTTCTGAAATGACCGGATTGAAACTGATCTCGGACGCAGACTCTTCCGTGCAGGTTGTGGTCGCGATCGAGGCAAACGGGGATGTTACGCTCTCCATTCCGCTCAGTTTAATCAGCTTTGCCAACCGCCCGGAGGGAATGGATCTGGTCATTACGCCTGCGGATGAGGTGTCCGTGAAGGTGCATGCGCTCTCGGAGGATTCCCCGAAGCCTTCCGCTGAGATGATCAGCCTGAGCGTCGATCTTTCTCCGTGTGCTGTGGAGGGCAGTTATGAGATTCCGGTTCAGGTCAGCCTGCCGGAGGGATATGAACTTGCCTCCGATGTGATGCTGACTGTCGTGTCTTCAGCACAGGCAGTACCGACAGTACAGACAGAGGGCGATAACAATGGTTGAAAGAGAGATCCTGCTTGGATGCTCGGGCGGCCTGTTTCTGAGGGACGCCGGAGCGATCTGTGAGACGGCAATGCAGTATCGCTGCAAAAGTGAGCTTGTGATGGGAGAGGACTCCTATAATTTAAGGAGCGTGCTCAGTGTTCTCAGCGCCCAGGCAAGCTCCCGGAAGGAAGCCCTGCTCAGGTGCGACGGACCGGATGAAGCCCAGGCTGAGATAGCCCTGAAGGAACTTCTCGAGGAGACGCCTGACAGGCACGCGCCTAAGTGATGGCAGTGGAGAGTTTCATCCATGGACAGAGAACGATATAAACGTCTGATTATGTTTTTTGCGTCCCTGCTTGTGATCGGGCTGCAGACGGCTAACTTTGCGTATATCTGGTTTACGGAATACAATCGCCGGTCTGTGATACAGATCTTCTACTGGCGGCGCGGAAACTGGGTCCTGATCGGCCTTTACGCTGTCATCGTATTTCTGATGTCCAAACTGTTCGGCGCGTTGAAGGTCGGGTACATGCGTGTCCAGGACGTGATTATCGCGCAGATCTGTTCGGTCCTGTTCGCGAATACATTTGTCTATGTCCAGCTGGCCCTGATCGGCCGCTGGAAATTCCCGGATCATCTCACCCCCATGCTGAGGCTGACCGCCATCAATCTGGTGCTGGTGATCCTGTGGGTTATTTTCATGCGGTGGATCTATAATACGATCTACCCGCCCAAGTCAGTGATCCTGGTCTATGACGTGCATAATCCGGAAAAGCTCCTGAAAAACATCGCTTCCCGGAGGGACAAATACGATATTGAGGAAGCGGTTCCCGTAAGCAGAGGAGTCGATTATATCCGGGAACACATCCTGAATCATGAGGCATGCATACTCGGAGACATCCCGTCTCATACGAGAAACATTCTGGTGAAATACTGTTTTGAGAAGGGCATCCGGTGCTATTGCAGCCCGAAAATCTCAGATATCATGCTGATGGGAGCGGAGAAGATCCATATGTTCGATACTCCGCTCCTTCTGATGCGCAACAGGGGCCTGACCGCGGAACAGCAGTTTGTCAAACGGCTTCTGGATATCGTGGTGTGCGTGATTCTGACGGTTCTGCTCTCCCCGGTCCTTCTCGTGATCGCCCTGTGCGTAAAGCTGTATGACAGAGGACCGGTGTTCTACCGGCAGGAGCGTCTGACCCAGTATGGGAAGGTGTTCATGATCATCAAGTTCCGCTCCATGCGGGTGGATTCCGAGACAAAGAGCGGCGCCAGGCTCGCCGCCAAGGGAGACTCGCGGATCACGCCGGTGGGAAGGATTCTCCGCAAGATTCATTTTGATGAGCTTCCGCAGCTGTTCAACATCATCAGGGGGGATATGTCGATTGTAGGACCGAGGCCGGAGCGTCCCGAGATCGCAGCCCAGTACGAGAAGGAGATCCCGGAATTCTCATACCGCCTGAAAGTCAAGGCCGGGCTGACCGGATATGCGCAGGTCTACGGGAAATACAATACCAAGCCGTATGATAAGCTGAAGCTTGATCTGACCTATATCGAGAACTATTCCCTGCTTCTGGACCTGCAGCTTGTGGCGACGACCGTGAAGATCCTCTTCCAGAAAGAGAATACGGAGGGCGTGGATGCCACGCAGCAGACAGCATCAGAGAAGGAGCGCATTCTGCCGGAGGATCAGGAGAAGCTGGAACAGCAGGTTGAGGAGACGATCCGCGAGCTGAAGATGGAGGAGCATCTGTCATCTCCCGGACAGGCAGGATCCATGAATGTGACCTACGAAGACGCGGCGGCGCTTCCCAGAGGGGTCAGGGCGAAGGATGTTGCCGCATCTCATCTGCCGGGCCTTCTGGTTTCGGTGATTATTCCGGCATACAACAGCTCCTCGACGCTGAAGAGCGCGATCGACAGCGCTCTTGCCCAGGATATGCATTTTGAGTCGGCGGACCGGATCGGGAGGGGAAGCATCCAGGAGATGGAGATCCTGGTGATTGATGACAATTCCACGGACAATCCCGATGCGGTCATGCAGCAGTATGAATCAGATCCGCGTGTGATTTACCTGCACAATAAGAACCGGCTTGGCGCAGCCAAGAGCCGCAACCGGGGAGTGCTTCTGGCAAGAGGCAAGTATGTCGCGTTTCTGGATGCGGATGATCTCTGGAGACCGGACAAGCTGAAGAAGCAGTTTGCCAGGATCTTCGAATCCGGGGACGTTCTGTGCTGCAGCGCGAGAGAACTGATCAGGCCGGACGGCAGCCGGACCGGGAGGGTGATCGGAGTGAAGGAAACCCTTACCTACCGCGATATGCTCCGCCATAATCAGATCAACTGCTCGTCGGTGGTTCTGCTGACGGAAGTGGCAAGGTGCTATCCGATGATCCATGAGGATTCCCATGAGGACTACATTACCTGGATGAGTATCCTGAACCGGTATGAGGAAGTGTGTGCGGTCAACGAGCCGCTGCTTTTGTACCGCCTGTCTTCCACCGGCAAGAGCGGAGGGAAACTGAAGAGCGCGAGGATGACCTACCGTGCCTACCGTTATATGGGATTTGGTCCAGTGAAGAGCGCCTGCCTGTTTGTAAGCTACGCGGTTCATGGCGTATGGAAATATGCACGCGCCTGAGAGAGTACTATGCTAAAACTAATGATCACGCAGCGCCGTCTGATCTGGCCGCTTGCGAAAAATGATTTCCGGAAAAAGTTTGCCGGCTCCTACCTGGGTATCATCTGGGCGCTGGTTCAGCCGGTGGTGACCGTCCTGGTCTACTGGTTTGTGTTCCAGGTAGGCCTGAGACAGACCAGCCGGGTAGGCGGCGTGCCGTTTATCCTTTGGATGCTGGCCGGGCTTGTCCCCTGGTTTTATTTTAATGACGCGCTGCAGGGCGGGACAAAATCGCTGATTGAATACAGCTATCTGGTGAAGAAGGTCGTCTTCAGGATCGAGATCCTTCCGATCGTCAAGGCAGTCAGCGCATTGTACGTGCATGCTTTTTTCGTGACTCTGACCTGGCTATTATACTGTGCATACGGAAAGTTCCCGGGGCTTTACACCTTCCAGATCTTCTATTATTCCTTCTGTATGTTCCTCATGGTACTCAGCCTGAGTTATGCGACAAGCGCCATCACGGTTCTCTTCCGGGACATGGAGCAGCTTGTGGCGATCGTCCTCCAGATCGGGGTGTGGGCGACGCCGATTATGTGGGATCTGTCCTCCATCGGCCTTCCGAAGTGGCTCGTGATCCTGTTTAAAATGAACCCGATGTACTACATCGTTTACGGCTACCGTGATACCTTCGTGTTCCACCGGGGGTTCTGGGAGCATCCCTTACTGACAGTGTATTTCTGGGCTTTTACGGCACTTTCTTATCTGTGGGGCGTGAAGACCTTCCGCAGAAGCCGGGGACATTTTGCGGATGTGCTGTAAGAATCCGTTTTATAGAGGAACTGTACAGAAAGAACGCAGGAGGACCTTTGAGAAAGGACCATGGTTTTTTCTGAACAGATCCCGAGGATTGATCAGGATAACAGAATGAGCGACAGAACCAGCAAAGAGCCGGTCATCCGCGTCAATGACGTGACGAAGAGCTACCGGCTTTACAAGCGCCAGAGAGACCGCCTGTGGGAATCTCTCGGCCTGGACTTTCGAAAAAACTATAAGGAAAAGCACGCGCTGAACGGCGTCAGCTTCGAGGTTGGAAAAGGGGAGACCGTCGGTATTATCGGGACGAACGGCTCCGGAAAATCAACCATGCTGAAGCTGATCACGGGAGTATTGACCCCTACGAGGGGGAACATAGAAGTAAGCGGCAGGATCAGCGCGCTGCTGGAGCTTGGCGCCGGCTTCAACATGGAATATACCGGGATCGAGAATATCTACCTGAACGGGACCATGATCGGGTTTTCAAAGGAGGAGATTGACCAAAGACTACAGTCTATCATTGACTTTGCGGACATCGGAGACTACATCCATCAGCCGGTCAAGAGCTATTCCAGCGGGATGTTCGTCAGGCTTGCCTTCGCGGTCGCGATCAACATTGATCCGGAGATCCTGATTGTGGATGAAGCCCTGTCGGTGGGCGACGTGTTCTTTCAGTCGAAGTGCTATCGCAAGTTTGAGGATTTCAGGCGGGAGGGGAAGACAATCCTCTTTGTCTCGCATGACCTGAGTGCGATCTCAAGGTACTGTGACCGCGCGATTCTTCTGAATCAGGGTGACAAGGTCTATGAGGGAACCCCGAAGGAGGCCATTGATATCTACAAGAAGGTCCTGGTCGACCAGTTCCACGAGGGAAGCGGTACAGCGGATGCGGAAGGGACGAAGAGCGCCGGTGAGCTGGCTGGGAAAGACTCAGCGGGAGAGACTCTCTGGCGGGATCATTTCCCCCTGAATCCGAGCCTCGTGGAGTATGGAGAGAAGAATGCGCAGATCATTGACTACGGGCTGTATGATGAGAAGGATCTTCCGACCTCCAACTTCATCAAAGGCTCTGTGTTCACGGTGAAAATGCGCATCCGTGCGCGGGAGACGGTTCTGGAGCCGATCTTTGCCTTCACCATAAAGAACCTGAAGGGGATCGAAATCTGCGGAACCAATACGACAATGGAGAAGATTCCGGTCCCGACGATGCATGCAGGGGAGGAGCATATCGTTTCATTTACGCAGAAAATCGACCTGCAGGGAGGGGAGTATCTGCTCTCTCTGGGCTGCACCGGCTATCAGGACGGGATGTTCCGCGTGTTTCACCGCCTGTATGACGTGATTTCTCTCACGGTGGTTTCCTCCAGGGATACGGTAGGCTTTTACGATATGAACAGTACCTGCGTTCTGGACCCGTAAGCGGCCTATCCATACAGGTGGAAGCTTTTGCGAAGAATCCGGGTGAAGGGCGCGCCGCGCATGCGCCTTACGGCCTTCAGCGGTTTCCAGGCGCCACGAAGATAAGGTTCTTGATATTTGGCGGTAACTATTCAGCACCCCCATTGCTCAGAACACTTCGTGTTCTTCGCTGTGGGCGGACAGAGCGGTTTCACCGCTTGTCCGCCC
>CACXFW010000122.1 GCA_902767065.1 uncultured Lachnospiraceae bacterium
GTTCTCCGCAGGTTTATTCACTTTAACTGATGAGGAGCGCTCACAGCACGATTCCGGATAAGCGCCAGGCGGTTCTTTTCCGGTTTGGAGGATTCCACCGGCATAGGACGATGTTAACCAGTATTTGAAGACAGACAGGACAGGGAGCCAGAGCATGGAAAACCAGAGCAGAAACTTTATCGAACAGATTATAGACCAGGATCTTCAGGAAGGGCGAGTCGATCATGTGATGACGCGCTTTCCGCCGGAGCCAAACGGATATCTTCACATCGGCCATGCAAAGTCGATTCTTTTGAATTACGGTCTTTCTCAGGAGTATCACGGTAAGTTCAATCTCCGCTTTGATGATACGAATCCCACAAAGGAAAAGAGCGAATTCGTGGAATCGATCGAAAACGATGTGAGGTGGCTGGGCGCTGACTTTGAGGACCGTCTCTTCTTTGCGTCGGATTATTTTGATGAGATGTATGAGGCCGCCGTAAAGCTGATCCGGAAGGGGAAGGCATTTGTCTGCGATCTGTCTGCGGAGGAAATCCGTGCGTTCAGAGGAACCCTGAAGGAACCCGGAAAGGATTCTCCCTACAGGAACCGGAGCATTGAGGAGAATCTTACTCTGTTTGAGGAGATGAAGGAAGGCAAGTATGAGGACGGCTCCAGAGTCCTTCGCGCAAAGATCGACATGTCTTCCCCGAACATGAACATGAGAGATCCTGTCATCTACCGGATCGCGCACATTTCCCACGCGAATACGGGAGACAAATGGTGCATCTACCCGATGTATGATTTCGCGCATCCGATCGAGGACGCGATCGAGGGCGTGACCCATTCGATCTGCACGCTGGAGTTTGAGGATCACAGGCCGCTGTACGACTGGGTTGTCAGGGAGCTGGAATATGCGCAGCCGCCCAGGCAGATTGAGTTTGCGAAAATGTACCTGACGAACGTGGTCACAGGCAAGCGCTACATCAAAAAGCTTGTCGAAAACGGCGTTGTGGACGGCTGGGATGATCCGAGGCTTGTCTCGATCTCCGGGCTTCGCAGACGCGGCTTTACGCCTGAGTCGATCAAAATGTTCGTGGAGCTGAGCGGTATCTCCAAAGCGCAGTCTTCCGCGGAGTACGCGATGCTCGAGTATTGTGTCCGCGAGGATCTGAAGCTGAAGAGAGATAGGGTCATGGGAATCCTGCATCCGCTGAAGCTGATCATCGACAACTATCCGGAGGGTCAGACCGAGGAACTTGAGGTTGAGAACAACCTGGAGAATCCGGAGCTTGGCTCGAGGAAGGTTCCGTTTGGCAGGGAGCTGTATATCGAACAGGAGGACTTCATGGAAGTCCCGGTCCCGAAGTACAGGAGGCTTTACCCGGGGAATGAGGTGCGCCTGATGCACGCTTACTTTGTGACCTGCACCGGCGTTGATAAGGATGAGAACGGAACTGTGACTGCCGTACATTGCACCTATGACCCGCTTACGCGCGGAGGAAATGCGCCTGACGGGCGGAAGGTGAAGGGGACGATTCACTGGGTCGACGCGAAGAGCGCGCTGCCCTGCGAGGTACGCCTGTTTGAGAACATCGTCGATGAAGAGAAGGGGGTCTATGACGAGGAGACAGGAGAACTGAACCTGAATCCGAATTCGCTTCAGATCCTGAGTGACTGCTATGTGGAAGCTTCCCTGAAGGGCGCGAAGGCGCCTGATTCCTTCCAGTTTGTAAGAACCGGTTATTTCTGCGTCGATTCGAAGCTTTCTTCCGATGAACACCTTGTCTTCAACCGGATCGCGGCGCTGAAGTCCTCCTTTAAGCTGCCGGGGTGAATCCTTTTAGCTGCCGGTGTCTTAGCGGAAAAAGCGCGGAATGGATGTGAGCCATAAGTGATGGAAAACAGGTTTTTTGACTGCATCACCGACTTTATCTTTTTGGAAGATGAGCCTGTGAGGGCGGATGTAATCTTTGTTCCGGGGGGAAACTATCCCGAAAGCGCAAGGAGGGCAGCCGCCCTCTTTGTATCCGGATATGCGCCCTATGTGCTTCCGAGCGGAAAATACAGCAAGCTCAGAGGCTTCTTTCCGGATCCGGAAGGGAAGGGAAGAAGCACGGAATGGGAGTATCTGAAGGATATTCTGAGAGATGGCGGCGTTCCGTCGGGGGCGATCCTCAAAGAGGATCAGGCAACCTTTACCTGGGAGAACGCGATCTGTTCCAGGAAGGTTCTGGAATCGATGTGCCTGGATGTCAGGACAGCCATTCTCGTCTGCCAGGCTTTTCATGCCAGACGCTGCAAGATGTATTATCAGGAGCAGTTTCCCGGCGTCAGGATTGCTGTCTGCCCGGTTGTAACACAGGGGATCACGAAGGAGAACTGGTTTCTGGATGATCATAAGATTGATGTGGTGCTTGGAGAGGTGGAGCGGTGCGGCAGCCAGTTCCACGAGATTCTGAAAAGCAGGGTTACTATTCACAGCCTGTCTGCCTATGAAGATGGATGCGTCATGCTTGCATGTAAGCAGTCATCTTCGTAGGCAGACAAGGCCTGCGAAGCAGGAACCTCCCCCACAACCTCAGACAGGAGCGTCGTAAGACGCGGCATACGTGCGAAGCACGGA
>CACXFW010000123.1 GCA_902767065.1 uncultured Lachnospiraceae bacterium
TGACGGAGTCCTGATGCCCTTATTCTGAATCCGACTTTACCCTACTGAATTATTTTCCTGCCTCTGCTGCTTCCGTCATCAGGGACGCGATCGGGGACGGAACACCGCCCCGGTGGATGGGGCCGATCTCATTTAACGGCCAGATCCTTGCAAAGATCCTGCCGACGATCTGCTCATCACTCACACATCCGACCGATGTATTTCTTGAATCGATTGACACGCTTCTCTTGTCGCCCATCACGAACCAGCGGTTTTCAGGAACCTGATAAGGCAGTTCAATATTACATTCTCCGTAGGCGGGTGCATCGATGTAGGGTTCGACGATCGGCTCTTCGTTGACATAGACCTGGCCGTCCTTGTCGATGTCCACCCAGTCTCCCGGTCCCGCGATCACCCGTTTTACCAGGATCTTGTTGTTGTAGTAAAATGCAACGACGTCGCCTTTTGTGAAGTTGGAGGATCTCACCGTCAGGACGATGTTTCCATCGTGGACGGTCGGCGTCATCGAGTGCCCGTAGATCCTCAGCACCGGCATCAGCAGGTAGGAGACGATGACTGCGACCGCGGCAACCGTGACAATGGTAGTGATCGTGCTTCTCAGCGCCCTTCTGTACCGGATCCGGTACCGTTCATGTGTTCTTTCCCGCATGAGCTCCTCGACGCTCGGAAGCTCTGTCCATCTCCTTTTTCTCCCGCTCATGATAACTCCTTCATGGCGCGGTCAAGTGCTTCCTCCACCGGCACCTGGGAAGTGCTTTTCTCCTTCAGGTTCTCCAGGTAGATCTTCGCCGCATCCTCTGCCGCCATAAAGACCTTTGCGATCCTCAGCGAGGCTTCCGCGATGGAGCCTGTATTCTCCAGGTCTACCTTCCGGTCCTCCAGCTTCCGGTTCAGCTCTTCCACCTCTTCCTTCAGCTTCGTGATCTCCTCTGCCTGCGCGTCCACAAGTCTTCCCTGCTCGATCAGCATGTCCAGCAGTTCCACCCGTTTCAGCCGTCGTAAGTCTTTCTCTTTCATATTGTTGGTTATTTCCTTCAGGATGTCGTTGTCTCGCTCTGTTTCTGCAGCCCGGCAATCTTCTCTGAAAGATCCGCCTTCGCCGCGCTGTCCCAGCTTCCCTCTTCGGATCCTGTCATCACGCAGCGCACCGTCACTCTCGTCGCGCCGCCGATCGTACAGGTGAACAGGGTCAGGTCCCAGTCATCCGGATCCTTCATTTCTTCCACGTCCGTGGGCTGGAGGATCGTGACCTCGGATACCTCATAGTCGAACCGGTCTCCGTATACATCGGTAAATGAAACCTTGTCTCCTGCCTGCAGGGTTTTGATCAGGCCGAAGTGCCGGTCATAGTTATGCGCGCAGATGATCATGTCGTGCGCATACGGCGTTCCGACGAACCGGTTCGGGGCGATCTTCAGGTTCGGATAGCTCCAGGTGTCCATCACCGGCAGCGTCCTTTCGATCGCCGGAATATCCAGAAATCCCACATAGACATTTCCGTCGACTTCAACCGTCGGCATGGTCATCCAGGGCTGGATCTCGTAGATCGGAACCGGAGCGGGCGCGGCGCTTCTTGCGGAGCCTTTTCCCCTGTCCGTATCTGCGCGGCGCTTCATGTTGTGTTCTTTATAGTAGTCTTCGGCAGGTATGGCTCCGATCAGGCCGTCTTCGTCCGCGTCGATCCCGAGCATCTCTTCCATATGATGGAGGTCTGCCAGCGCAGCCTTTCCGGCGGCGGCATCGTCCCGATAATTGCTGATGGTCAGTATGAGCGCCGCCGCGGCAGCCGCACAGCCCAGAATCAGGAAGAGTGTTCCGAACCGTCTTTTCCGGATTCCGCGCTCCTCCAGGTCTTCGCTGGTCAGCTCAGCTTCATCCATCGATAAAAAATCATCCATAACTTGTCCGTTGCTGATTCATTTTCCCATAGGCAGCCCGAAAGCGTCCTTCAGCTCTTCAGGTCTCTCTTCCCGCTCAGGCGCAGGAATAGTCCGACCAGCACCAGCGCCGCGGCGACCGCGGAGAGAAGCCACACCGGCCACCAGAGCTGTCCGGTCTGCGGGAGCCTGCTCTCGGAGGCAACGTTGGCGGTGTCACCTTCCCGGTAGCTTCCCTTGACGCCGGCGTCCTTGTCTTTCTCTCTGTTGGCTCCCTTCACGTCCGAGTTGTTCGTTCCGGGCGTGGTTCCGTTGGTTCCGTTTTCCGGCTCGAGCGGACGGTTTTCTCCCTTTACGCCTGCCGGGGGCGTGGTGTTCGTGATCGTGACGACCTTCCCGTCATCCGTGGTCTGCTCCTGAATCGAGACGCTGTAGCCATCCGGCACATTCTTCTCAA
>CACXFW010000124.1 GCA_902767065.1 uncultured Lachnospiraceae bacterium
CCCCTGGAACCGCTCAGATCCGTCAGATAAGCAAGCTTATCTGACTGGATCATGAGCAATTCCAGGAGGTGCTGAATAATTACGATTTCTGAAAAGCAGTCCCATGCCGGACTGCTTTTTTTCGCGCCCGCCGCCCTCGTGTCACGCGCCCGCCGGGCGGCTTTTTTACGAAATTTTACCCAATCGATTGCATTGTGAGGAGGGTTGTTTTATTATAGATGCAGTATGGATTCTGTTTGAACAACCGTTTGTATCAGTCAGTTCCTTCCCGCTCTTTGGCGGGGGGTAAGGATGGATCTTGCAGAATCTGAAGGGGAAGAGGAATTGGTTGCAACGCGAGAATGGATGAATCAGGAGGAACAGATATGCTTTATATCGGAGTGGATCTCGGTACAAGTGCGGTTAAGCTGCTGCTGATGGATTCCGGGGGGAAGATCGTAAAGATCGTGTCGAAGGAGTACGCTCTTTCCTTCCCGCATCCGGGCTGGTCTGAGCAGAACCCTGAAGACTGGTACGCACAGTCGATTGCCGGTCTTAAGGAGCTCCTCGAGGGCCAGGATAAGAGCCAGGTTGCCGGGATCTCATTCGGCGGCCAGATGCACGGGCTTGTCATCCTGGATCAGAAGGATGAGGTGATCCGGCCTGCGATTTTGTGGAATGACGGCCGCACGACGCTGGAGACGGATTATCTGAATTCCGGTATCGGCAAGGATGTGCTGGAGAAGTACACGGCGAATATTGCGTATGCAGGCTTTACGGCGCCGAAGATTCTCTGGGTGAAGGCAAATGAGCCGGAAAACTTTGCCAGGATTGAGAAGATCATGCTCCCGAAGGACTATCTGGCGTACAGGCTGAGCGGAACCTTCGCGACGGACTATTCGGACGCGTCCGGCATGCTCCTGCTCGATGTCGCAAACAAGTGCTGGTCGAAGGAAATGTGTGAGATCTGCTCAGTCTCGGTCGATCAGCTTCCGAAGCTGTTCGAGAGCTATGAGAAGATCGGAACGCTGAAGAAGGAGATCGCCAGGGAGCTTGGCGTGCCGGAGAATGTCGTTGTCGCGGCAGGCG
This sequence comes from uncultured Lachnospiraceae bacterium, assembly GCA_902767065.1. Classification (GTDB taxonomy): domain Bacteria; phylum Bacillota; class Clostridia; order Lachnospirales; family Lachnospiraceae; genus Porcincola. The sequence goes on from CACXFW010000124.1 coordinate 1,069, forward strand.
GAGGCGATAACGCCGCGTCCGCGGTTGGAACGGGGACTGTCGGGGAAGGAAAGTGCAACATTTCCCTGGGAACCTCCGGAACCCTGTTCATTTCCTCCGAGCATTTCGTGCCGACGAACGGACACACGGCGCTTCACAGCTTCGCGCATTCGGACGGGCATTTCCACCTGATGGGATGCATGCTTTCCGCTGCAAGCTGCAATAAGTGGTGGAACGAGGAGATCCTCCACACGAAGGACTATGCTGCGGAGCAGGCAGAGATCACAGAGGAGAAGCTTGGCGAGAACCATGTCTTCTATCTGCCGTACCTGATGGGAGAGCGCAGCCCGCTGAACGACCCGCTTGCGAGAGGAACATTTGTCGGCATGACGATGGATACCACCAGAAGCGACATGACGCAGGCTGTACTCGAGGGCGTGATTTTCGGCCTGAGAGATTCCCTTGAGGTCGCGAAGGAGCTTGGAATCCACGTAGAGAAGAGCACCATCGTCGGAGGCGGTGCGAAGAGCCCTCTGTGGAGGAAGATGGCAGCCAATATCCTTGGGATCCGTCTGGAATTCCCGGCCAGTGAGGAGGGACCCTCCATGGGCGGCGCCATGCTGGCGGCGGTTGCCTGCGGCGAGTTCCCGGATGTACAGACGGCGTGCGAGAAGATTGTGACCATCACCGGGTATGAGGATCCGGATCCGGTTCTTACAAAGAAGTATGAGAAGCGGTACCAGCAGTTCAGGAAGATCTACCCGGCCCTGAAAGAGGTGTTCCCGCAGATCCAGTAAGATCCGGCCATTGCCGCGGCATGCGGCACTGGCTGCTCCAGCTCCCGCTTTCCGGCGGGGCAGTGAGAAACATCCGGTGTCCATCCGGCAGGGAATTCCTGCGGCAGTATAGCACGAAGGGGCAGGGTGTGGTAAGATAGGCGGCAGGGATTATGATAATATTGATGGAAGGGCTTCGCCCGGCCGGATGCCGGGAAGGCGGCCTCCGCTGCCCGTCACATCATGATATTATAGAAGTTATTATTGTTTTGTCTACTAACACAAAGAGGAGGAATTCGACATGTTCACAAACATTCCAAAGGCAAAGGTCGGTATCGTGGCTGTCAGCCGTGACTGCTTCCCGGCTTCGCTCGCGATCAACCGCAGAAAAGCCCTGATCGATGCGTACACTGCAAAATATGATGCGGATGACATCTATGAATGTCCGGTATGCATCATTGAGAGTGAGACCCAGATGGTCGAGGCGCTTGAGGATGTGAAGAAGGCAGGATGTAATGCGCTGGTCGTCTATCTTGGAAACTTCGGACCGGAGATCTCCGAGACCCTGCTTGCCAAGCATTTCGAGGGACCGAAGATGTTCGTCGCGGCCGCGGAAGAAAGCCAGGGCGATCTGTCTGACGGAAGAGGCGACGCGTACTGCGGTATGCTGAATGCCAGCTATAACCTGAGACTGCGCAATGTCCGCGCCTATATTCCGAAGTATCCGGTCGGAACCGCGGCAGAGTGCGCGGATATGATCCATGAGTTCCTTCCGATCGCCCGTGCCGTCTATGGGCTGTCAAAGCTGAAACTCATCACCTTCGGGCCGAGACCGAACAACTTCCTTGCCTGCAACGCTCCGATCCAGCAGCTGTATAATCTGGGGGTTGAGATCGAGGAGAATTCCGAGCTTGACCTGTTTGAGTCCTTCAACAAGCACGAGGATGACGCGAGAATTCCCGAGGTCATCGCCGACATGGAGAAGGAACTGGGCGCCGGCAACAAGAAGCCGGAGGTTCTGAAGAAGCTTGCGCAGTACGAGCTGACGCTGCTTGACTGGATTGAGGCGCACAAGGGATACAGAGAGTATGTCTGTATCGCAGGAAAGTGCTGGCCGGCATTCCAGACACAGTTCAAGTTTGTTCCCTGCTATGTCAACAGCCGCCTGACCGGACGCGGAATTCCGGTATCCTGTGAAGTCGATGTCTACGGCGCTCTGTCCGAGTTCATCGGCACCTGCATCTCCGGCGAAGCCGTAACGCTTCTGGACATCAACAATTCCGTGCCGGATGATATGTACATGGAATCCATCAGGCCTTACTTCGGATATTCCCATACCGACACCTTCATGGGCTTCCACTGCATCAATACCTGCTCCAGCAGACTGGTATCGTGCGAGATGAAGTACCAGAAGATCATGGCCAGAAACCTTCCGATCGAGGTGACCAACGGAACGCTGGAGGGCGACATCGCTCCCGGCGACATCACCTTCTATCGCCTGCAGAGCACGTCCGACAATATCCTTCGCGCTTATGTCGCGGAAGGCGAGATCCTTCCGGTGGCAACCAGGTCCTTCGGAGGAATCGGCGTATTCGCGATCAAGGAGATGGGCCGCTTCTACCGTCATGTGCTGATCGAGAAGGGATATCCGCATCACGGAGCTGTCGCGTTCGGCCATTACGGAAAGGCTCTGTTCGAGGTCTTCAAGTACATCGGAGTTGCGCAGGATGAGATCGGCTGGAACCAGCCTGTATCCCTTCCGTACAAGAGCGAGAATCCGTTCAGATAAGAACCGGATCCGGGACGGGAATTCCGTTCCAATTACAGATTTCCATCGTCAGCGCGGATGGATCGTTCCGCTGACGGTCAGATACAGTCAGCACCCCCTTCGCGGGGTGCTGATTTTGAAAAGGAGTGAGGAGATGTCAGTCACGAAAGAAGCATTTGGAACTGAATACACGCTGTTCACCATCACCAACAAAAACGGCATGCAGGCGAAGGTGACGGATCTGGGCGGAACGCTTGTATCCCTGCTCGTCCCGGACAAAAACAAGGTCATGCGCGATGTCGTGCTCGGCTATGATACGCCGGATGAGTACAAGGCGAACGGTTTCTTCTTCGGCGCCTGGGTCGGACGCAGCGGCAACCGGATCGACAAGGCCAGATTCACCCTGGGCGGCAGGCAGTATCAGCTGCCTGTCAATGATAATGAGAACAACCTTCACAGCGGCATGGATTTCTTCCACCTGCGCAAGGCCGGTGTGCTGGACTGCACGGAGACTTCCGTCACATTTGAGATCAGGGACAAGGATCTGCAGCAGGGATATCCCGGCAATTTCACCGCTCAGGTGACCTATACCCTGACGGATGATAACGCCCTCAGGCTGACGTACCATGCAAAGAGCGATCAGGATACCGTCTGCAACATGACCAATCATACCTACTTCAACCTGGGAGGACATGACAGCGGCAGCATCACGGATACGCAGCTGTATCTTGCCTGCAAGGCATACACGCCGGTGATTGACAGCCAGGCCATTCCGACCGGTGAGATCCGTCCGGTCGAAGGAACCGCGTTTGACTTCACAAGGGCGAAGCCGATCGGACGCGACATCGGCGCGGACGATGAACAGCTTGCGTATGGCGGCGGCTATGACCACAATTATGTGATCCGGGAAGAAAAAGGCGCGGAAGAAAAGTTTGC
>CACXFW010000125.1 GCA_902767065.1 uncultured Lachnospiraceae bacterium
CCCCCTGGAACCGCTCAGATCCGTCAGATAAGCAAGCTTATCTGACTGGATCATGAGCAATTCCAGGAGGTGCTGAATAATTACCTAATATGCATGGTTGGCCTGCATAGGATCAGGTCTGGCAAATCCTTTTGCTTCAGGGAAATAAGGGAAATGTACAGATCCGGAGGTTCAGGAAGATGACATCTTTTCGGTCTATTTACATCAGGTACGGTGCGGCATGCTTTCTGAGCGTGATCTTTGCCCTGGCATTCCTTACGCCGGGCGCTCTGGGTGCGCAGGAGACGGCGGGAAAGGTCGTGCGTGTCGGCTGGTATGATTCCTCCTTCAACAGTATGGACGAGTCCGGCCGAAGATCCGGCTATGCCTATGAATACCAGCTCAAGGTTGCCTCTTATGCCGGCTGGAAATATGAGTATGTCAGCGGAAGCTGGTCACAGCTTATGAAGATGCTCGAGGACGGACAGATCGATCTGATGAGCGACGTCTCCTATACTCCCGAACGGGAAGAAAACATGCTGTTTTCCGATCATCCGATGGGAACGGAAGAGTATTATCTGTTTATTGCGCCGGGAAACAAGGAGATCCTGCCGACAGATCCGTCTTCCCTGGACGGAAAGAAGATCGGGGTGAACAAAGGCAGCGTGCAGGCCGGCTTCTATACCTCGTGGGCTGAGGAAAACGATGTTCGTGCGCATCTGACAGAGGTGACAGGCACAGAGGATGAATCCCTTCAGATGCTGGAGACGGGAGAGCTTGACGCGTATGTCACGGTGGATTCCTTCACCAATCCGGAGCGGGCGGTTCCGGTATTCAAGATCGGATCGTCAGACTTTTATTTTGCCGTGAACAGGAACCGCCCGGATCTTCAGGACGATCTGAACCATGCGCTGAACAGGCTGCAGGATGAGAACCGGTACTACAACCAGCAGATGTTCACCAAGTATTTCAAAAGAACCGGGGCAAATGCATTTCTTTCGAATGAGGAGGTTCAGTGGCTCTCTTCCCACGGGCCGGTCCGGGTCGGATACCAGGACAACTATCTGGCTTTTTGCGCTGCGGATCCCCAGACCGGTGATCTGACGGGGGTTCTCAGGGATTACCTGGAGTATGCCTCCGACTGCCTGGCAAATGTCCATATCGACTTTGAGGCAAAAGCCTATCCAACCGCTGCGGCCGCTCTGGACGCGCTCAGGGAAGGAGAGGTGGACTGTATGTTCCCCGCCAACCTGACAGGCTATGACGGGGAAGAGATGGGACTTGTCCTCACGCCGTCCATGATCGATACCGAGATGTTTGCCATCCTGCGCGATTCAGACAAGCCGTTTTTTGACAGCGACGGACATGTGATCGTAGCGGTCAATGAAGGCAATCCGAATTACGATGCCTTCCTTCTGGATTATTATCCCGGGTGGAAAAGGGTGTACTTCCCGACAACCTCAGACTGCCTGAGAGCGGTTGCGGATGGCGTCGCGGACTGTGTCCTGGTCAGCAACTTCCGCTACAACAATATTGCGAAGATGTGCAGCCGCTACAATCTGACCTCTTACACAACCGGAATCGGGCTGGAGTATTCCTTCGCGGTCAAAAGCGGTCAGACGCAACTGTATTCGATTCTCGCGAAGACGGTCGGCCTCGTGCCCTCGTCCACTGTCACGGCGGCACTGTCCAGGTACATTGCAAAAGACGCAAGGCTCACCCTCTATGATTTCATCACGGAAAACCTGGCCGCTGTGATGCTTGTGACCGGCGCTCTCGTTCTGTTGATCCTTGCCCTGATGATCAAGAGCATGCGGGCGGAGAAAAAGGCAAAGCAGCTGATTCAGGCGACAGAGACAGATGACCTGACTGGGCTGTACAACCGGAAGTATTTCTTCCAGTATGCCAACCGGATGCACCGGGAGCATCCCGACACCCCGATGGATGCCATCGTGCTGAACATCGAACAGTTCCATTCCGTCAATGCACTGAGCGGGAGACAGTTCGGCGACAGGGTGCTGCGCGCCCTTGGAAGCGAGATCAGCGAGGTCGCGCAGGAATACGGGGGAATCGCGGGAAGATTCGAGGCGGACCGGTTCGATATCTATTGCAGGCATACGGACCACTATCAGGAGATCTATGACCGTCTTCAGGGAAGGCTGAACGAAACGTCCCGGAATACCGGCATCAGGCTCCGGATGGGCGTGATGCCCTGGCAGGAAAAGACCGAGCCCTGGCAGCTTTTCGACAGGGCCCGCACAGCGTGCAGCATGGCGCGGGGGCATTTTAAGGAGCATCTGATTGTATTCGATGAGAAGGCGAGAGAGAGGGAGATCTATGAGCAAAGACTCCTGAACGACCTGCAGCGCGCGCTGGATAACTATGAATTTGAAGTCTATTACCAGCCGAAATACAACATCCAGACCGAACCTCCTGAGCTGGTGAGCGCGGAGGCTCTGGTGCGCTGGAACCACCCCGAGCTGGGAATGATTCCGCCGGATGATTTCATCCCGCTTCTTGAGAAGGGCGGACAGATCAGCCTGGTGGACAGATATGTGTGGGAAGAGGCGGCCAGACAGGTTGTCCGGTGGAAGGAGCAGTATCACCAGACGATTCCTGTTTCCGTGAACCTGTCGAGGGTTGACGTGTTCGATCCGAAGCTGGAGGAGCGGCTTGACGGGATCCTCAGATACAATGAGCTGGATCACGGATCGCTCAAGCTGGAGGTGACGGAGACTGCCTATACCGAGAACGCGGGTGAGGTGATCCGGGTTGTGGAGAGCCTGCGTGAGAAGGGGTATACGGTAGAGATGGACGATTTCGGCACCGGTTATTCTTCCCTGAATATGCTCTCCTCCATGCCGGTCGACGTTCTGAAGATGGACAGGGCATTTGTCCGGAATATTGAGCATGACAAGAAAGATATTCTGCTGGTGGCGCTGATCATCGACATCGCGAAGAATCTCCGGATTCCGGTTGTTGCCGAAGGCGTGGAGACCGAAGAGCAGATGAAGCTTCTGAAGGATCTGGGCTGCGAGGTGGTGCAGGGGTATTTTTTCTCCCGGCCGCTGCACGCGTCTGACTTCGGAACTTTCATTATTCAGAATCAGAAGCAGAAGCAGGAATAAGGAACTGTTGCTCCTGAACCGGGAAAGGCGGACGAGAAATGCATTCACTGCGGACCAGAATTACCATGCTGACAGTATGGATCACTGTCATTGCCGTGACGATCGTCACGCTTGTCAGCGTGCTTTTTATACGGAGCAATAAGCGCCGCGAGTCAGAGCAGCTTCTGCTTCTTCTGTGCGAAACCGGCCAGAGAAATCTGGATTATTACTTTGACAGCGTGCAGAAGTCGATGAGGAAGGTCTCCAACTTCCTGGAAGAGGACCTGGAGAATATGAATGCCCTGACGGACGGGCAGCTGACACGCCATATTCACCGCGCAAGAAGCTACTTCGAGGAGATGGCCTATAAGACCAACGGAGTTTTGACCTTCTATTACCGGATTGACCCGGAGGCATCAGCGACGGTGGACGGCTTCTGGTATACGAACCTTGAGGGAGAAGGATTCGAAGAGCATGAGGTGACCGATATCACGCTCTATGACACGCAGGATACGACGAAGCTGGTCTGGTTCACCGTCCCGAAGCAGGAAGGCCGCGCGATCTGGCTGCCTCCCTACATCACGGATAACCTTGACAAACGGGTGATTTCCTATAACGTCCCGATCTACTGGGAGGGAAGGTTCCTGGGGGTCGCGGGAATCGAGATCGACTATTCCACGATGGCGGAGCAGGTGGACAGCATCCGCCTGTATAGGAATGGCTATGCGTTTCTGAGCGATGATGAGGGCAATCTCTTCTACCATCCCCGGATTGACATCACGCAGCTGTCGGAGGATGAGATGCCCCGCGCTCCGGAAGGCCTTGCCAGCGAAAGCACCTTCTACCGGTATACCTTCGACGGTGCAAAGAAAAAGGCTGCCTGGCTTCCGCTTTGCAATGAAATGCGCCTGAATGTTTCCGTCCCGGTTTCCGAGACGGACGGGGACTGGCAGAAGCTGGTCTGGGAGATCATCCTGATCTCGGCCCTCGTCCTGCTGACCATGAGCCTGTTCACGCTGTACTATACAAAGCGTATCACAAGGCCGCTCGAGATGCTGACCGAGGCGGCGGAGCGGGTGGATCACGGAGACTATGACTTCTCGCTGGATTACGACAAGGATGATGAGGTCGGCAGGCTCACCAGTACGTTCAAGCGGCTGGCAGACCACATGAAAGAGCATATCAATGACCTGAACAAGCGGGTGTATGTCGATGCGCTGACCTCAGTCCGGAATAAGGGAGCCTTCGCGGATGCCCTGGATCAGCTTCAGGAAGAGATCAATGAGAAGGGAGAGGAACTGGAGTATGCCATCGGCGTGTTTGACTGTGACAATCTGAAGCTTGTGAATGATAAGTATGGCCACGATAAGGGGGATGTGTACCTGAAAAATGCATGCCGGCTGATCTGCAAGGTATTCCAGCACAGCCCCGTGTTCCGGATCGGGGGAGACGAGTTCTCCGTGATCCTGCAGAATGAGGATTTCCGGAACAGGGAGGAGCTGGTCCGGAAGTTTTATGAGGAGAAGGAGCGGATCTGCAGCCTGGCCGAAAACAGATGGGAAGAGGTCCACGTCGCGATGGGAATCGCGGTGTTTGAGCCACAGTCCGACCACGGAGCGATCGATACGGTGCGGCGTGCGGATAAGATCATGTATGCGGACAAGCGCGCGCGGAAGGGAACGTAAGGAAGGACTCGAAGTCCAGATTATTGACACTGTTTCAGCATTTCTCCGCGTAGATCACATGGGTGCGGGGAGGACCCTGGCGAAAGCTGCCGCCCTCCCGGGCCGGCTTTGCCGGCTGCGGAACTGATTTCTGCCAGTACGGCCTTATCGCTTTGGCGATAAGGTACAGGCAGATAGATTATGAGGAAAGGACACGATCAGGATGCGATTCTGGAAAAAGGAACCTTCAAAAACAGAGAAGGAGAGAATGGACAAGCAGAAAGCGGATGCGGACCGGGGCCGGATGGAGGACTTCCGGGCAAGGCTGGATTCTGCCGCCGCGTTTGTATCAGGGCATTTCCCGGAAGAAGACGCCGCACGGATCCGTATGCTGCTGATCAGTACGGCAGAGAGTACGAAGAATGTTTCCGTCTCCTCGTTTGATGTGACAGGAATTGACCGCCGGATTGATGATATCCTTCAGAAGACGGAGAAGATCATACAAAACGGCGGCAGCAGCGAGACGGTTCTTCGAAGCCTGCAGGGGATCGCCTACGGAATCCTGAACGGCCATGGGGCGATCTCCAGTACGGCAAATGTGTCCGATGTGCTTCGCAACCGGGAAACGATGCTGGACCGGTATCTCCAGAGCGTCTCCTATTCCTTTGACATTGACCGGAAGAAAATGGATATCCGGAGGCTGGAAGAGGCAAAACAGGAGAAGGAGCTGGAGTATCAGAAGGCCATGGATGAGCTCCAGAAGATGATCGATTCCGATCATAAAACCTATTATCAGATTGAAGGAATGCTTCCATCCCAGCTCGACCAGGTGACCGGGGCCTCCAAGGCAATGGCAACCCAGATGTCGAAGACGGTCAAGCTGAATAAGAATATCCGCCAGATCGATCTTGCGATCGGCCAGAAGCAGCAGGAGATCAACACGCTTGAGGATAACTGCAACGGCCTTTTCCTTCAGCTTTCCAGCTGGGAGCCGGAGGTGGATGAGCAGAGCGCCGAAGAGATGAACCGTCTCACCGAGGAATTCAACCGGGAGCTGCTCAAACAGAAAGAGATCATGAAAAAGATGGAGAATGCTTCCGACGTTCTGGATAAAGCCATCAATCAGATCTTTGCCGGCCAGGATGAAATCGAGACGGAAATCTCGGCTTATGAAAAATTCCAGAAGATGAAACGCAGGCAGGAGCTGGACGCGCAGAAGGAAAAGGAAGCTGGCCTGCGCTACGCCAAAGAGCAGGAGGAAAAGAAGCTGGAAGCTGAAAAGCAGGAGAGCGAAGAGAGGAAGCTGGATAGCCGGGAGATGTATTATTGCTGATGAAAAGGCCACGAAGGACCTGCAGGTCTGTGGGTGGAGAGGCTGTGAATCGTAACGCATAACTTACAGGAGGAATACAGATGGGTCTGTTTCGCAAAGCGGAAGAAAAGAAGGTGAAAATCAGCCGGGAGGAGCTGGCCTTGACAACCCACATTCAGCTGGAGCAGCTGAGAGATAAGTATGAGGCCATGCTGGCGGTCCAGCGCCGGATCCTGAAAGGAGAAGCGACGAAGCATGAGAAAGAGCGGGCCAGGGAGAAGATCCGGTCCGGATTGTGTTCCTATATGATCGTCAATGAGGCGATCCGTCATCTCGATGAGATTACATCGGATGTGGAGCTGACGAACTCCCTGAAAGCCATGAACCGCAGCCTTAGGGCGGTGAATAAGCTCGGGAGGAAGGCTTCACCGGGGCCGGTCACAAAGTTTTCCCTGAACCGCCAGGTTCACAAGATCGATAAGCGGGAAGACCAGGTACAGCCGGGAAAGGTGTTCAACGATCAGACGCTGGGGACCGTGGATGAGTGGCTCAGCTCCAGGTGGGACAGTGTAGCCGGAAGCTATATCGAAGGAGAAGACCTGGGAAGCCTGGTCCGCTCTTCCAGGGAGCTTCTGGAGTCGGAGCCGCCGCTTACCTTTGATGACGCGCTGGAGGATCAGGGCGA
>CACXFW010000126.1 GCA_902767065.1 uncultured Lachnospiraceae bacterium
ACCGCATCACTCTCAAGGATCGTCTCAACCACCTTGTCATTCGCAAGAACATTCAGAAGGCTGGAAACAAGTCCGCCCATCTTTTCAGGAGGAATCCTGTAGGTCACGGTCTCAACCTTCGCGCTCAGGCTGCCGACCTTGAGTGTGTCCTCACCGCTCTCCTGCACGAGGCAGTTCATGACCGGTGTCAGATAGTCTGACACCTCTTCCTGCCAGACCTGAGCCGGAATGGACTGGATCACCCCGGCGATCTGAGAAGCAATCTCGCTTCCCATGCCGGCAAGCATCTGAATCATCTGGCCGCCCATGCTGCTTTCATCGGCCTGTGCGCTGGAAGATGCGTGAACCAGACCGTCAATCAAAGACTGGACATTGAGCGCAACCGGCTGTTCAAAGAGCTGCGGAATGCTGCAGTAAATCACCTTGTTCTCCGGATCCATGGAAATGCGCGCATCCAGAATGTCCGTGCCGTTCACCATGCCCGCAAGTTCCAGATCCATTCTGTTCTTTTCTCCCGGGACAACCAGACCATACAGATATACATCCTTGAGCCAGCTGATGTCCGTTCCGTCCTGCATGGCGGCAACATTGTACAGCGCGTCTCCAAACTCGATACTCAGGAAGCCCTCCTGAGGAGTCGTCGGGAGCCCTTCCACGGATCCTTCGACAGCCTCTTCCGGTGCTGCCTTCACGTCTTCAGATACTTCCGTCTCATCTTTCGCCGCGGCGTAGCCAAGCGGTGCTGCCGCCAGGGAAATCGCCATTCCCATGGCAAGCGCAGATCGAAGCATTGTTCTCTTTCGCATATTACAACCTCCTCGCAATGACTGGTAACTGATCCGGTCCTCGGACGACAAGGTCCCCTCTATAAACCATAGTCTATTCCTGGCAATATCCGTTCGGATGCCGATCCCGTAATCGAAACTGCTTCGTCTCTCGGACTCGTACTTCCGAATGGGATCTGGTTCCCCTGACCCGTCCGGACCGGAATGGTACACACAATAGTATAATCAGTATATCATATCTTTAATGACATGGTTATTAAATTAATATGATAAACACGCAAAAGCGTTACTATTCACGGTCTGTTGCCGATCCCGTAATCGAAACTGCTTCGTCTCTCAGGACTCGCACTTTCGAACGGTATCTGGCTGCTTACTGCACGTCGGAATAAGCGCTCTCCTCCTCCTCCTCTTCGTCAGTCTCTGATTCATCAACGTCTGATCCATCAACGTATGATTCGTCAGCATCCGGAGAATCGGCCGCATCCCCATCCACGGCGTCGCCGTCCCAGGCTTCTTCCTGATCATCCGTTTCTTCTTCCTCAATGGTATCGTCTCCGCCCACGACTCTGTAGTAAATGCCGTTCATGCCGGAATCTTCTCCTCCTTCGCCCCCGATGATCACCCCCAGGGTATCTCCCGCGACGTCAAAGGAGATCGAATATCCGTCATCTCCGTAGTAGATGGCCGAGTTGCCGGACGCTGGTGCCGTGGATCCGATCCTGCTGTTTGCGAACTGGAAGGAGATCAGGTTATCGTTGATCAGTGCAATCACAACCGATTCCGTCCCGTCGCTCTTCTCAAACTCCCCTGTGAAGCTTTCCGCCGCGTCCCCCGCGCCCGGATCAAGGTCCGCCGCATCCTGGACCGGTGCCTGTCCCCCGGCCTGAGGCTGCGACGCCGTAGCAGCCGTTCCCCCCGGAAGATCTGCAGCCTGTGCCCCCGCCTGCTGCGTGGATGCTCCCTGCGTGGAGGCCTGCTGTGCGGTGGCCTGCTGCCCTGAGGCCGGCCGGGCGGATCTGGCCTGGGCCGATGCCGTCGGTGTCGTTGTTCCGCTCACATTCTGGGCGGCACCAGACGAAGAAGCCTGGCTCTGGCTTCCCTGCCCAAAGCCAGGTTGTGCCTGCGGCGTCCCGGCCGTGGTTCCCTCTGCCGCGGACGCGGTCTGTTCAGAAGATGCCGTGCTCCCCTGTGTCTGTCTGCTTCCCGCGCCCGCAAGCGCGCTTCCGGACACCGTACTCTGGCTGACATTGCCGGCAGCATTCGACGCGCTCTGGGATGAGGTTCCCACATCCGCCCTCGTGCAGCCGAACAGCACACAGGCGGTAAGCACCGCCGATGCCGTCACGCCGGTATATTTCCTGATCTTCTTTCTCCATGCAGCACAAATCATGGTATCATGCTCCTTTTTCTTTCGGTCTTTCTTTCAGAATCAGTCAGCGGCGAGGGCGGCAACGCTCTTCTGCCTGTACTTCTGCCTGCACAAGAAAGCTGATCGCTTCAAAGATCCAGCCGTACAGGCAGGTATTCTCCCTTTGCCGCTGACAGTTGTTCTGTCACAGCTTCTGATATCGGGGTTATGATACCACACCGGGGCAGCCATATACCATAAATCTTTCATTAAGATTTCCTTGGGGAACATCTGTTGTTGCAGGTCACACCCCGGCCAGCCCTGTGAGGCTTGGATACTGCCAGAGACTGATCTGGCGCTTCATCCGGGCACACTCAGGCTTTCCTGTCCAAAGTCACAGGACCTTCCTCCCCTTTTCCGGGAAGCAAAATCCCCTTTTTGTCCATCGAAAGCTGCTCATACATTCCTCTCCGGATACAGTCCGGAATCTGGTTCTGCATAGCCTCCCCCTGCCTGTGGAACTCAGTCAGGGAATGAAGGGCACGCGGGTCATTTCTCTCAAAATACTGCATGGCAGGGCGGATATCCAGCATCGGCCAGGTATAATGGCCGCGGTAGGTCGTGTAGCTGGACCACCAGTAATCCTGCGCGCAGAGGATATATCTCTCCGAAACCGGCGTGAGATGAATATACCTGAGCGCAAGCAAAGCGTCCTTTTCATTTTCCATCCGTATGATGTTCACACGGATCGAGGTGCCGTCCGGAATCGCGCTGTTTTCCCCGTTCAGAGAAGTATTTCTGTCAAAAATGTCAAAGGAAGCGGACAGCATCTGCCGGATCGTCTGCCTGCGGACGTCCTTTCCGCCCAGAAGAAGCCTCACTCTGTCGTCCAGGACACAGAAGCCGAAAATACTGGCCTGGAACAGATCCCGGACTTCCTCGACCGCGGTCAGATAGATTCGTTTGTCCCATTCGTTCGCGAGAACCGCCTTGCTGATCCTTGCGTCTGCGTAGTAGATCTCCCCTGTCATCCGGTTTGCCGGGCTTGCGCTCTTCCTGAATCCGCTGCTTCCTGTCCGTGCTTTGATCTTACCGGTCCCGAAGATGCTTCTTTCCGGCCCTCTCCCGTCCTTAACAGTGCTATGGGACATGCCGGTTTGATCCGGCATGTGCTTTGCGCTGTTGTCTGTCTTTTCCGGCATTTTACTTCTGTTTTCATTTTCTATCATACTGACTGAAAACCCTCCTTTACAATAATCTGATGTGCTGCCCACCCGTCAGATTGCTCCGTCAGTTTTCCGGAATTCTCTGCCTGCAGCAATCGCTATTGTAACAGAGAGAAATCAAAAGCGGTACTTGTACTATGCATATATATTGTGTGCACTTACCGTGATTCCTTCAGCAAATGAGAAAAAAACAGTCGGAAAGTGATCTGTCGCCAGATCGCTTTCCGACACTTTTCGTAATATTGTACAAAC
>CACXFW010000127.1 GCA_902767065.1 uncultured Lachnospiraceae bacterium
ATTTTCGGAATACCCCATTCCGGTTTGCTGATTTGTTTCTTCATCAGGAAGGCCTTCTCTTTCATCCGTGGCTCCTGGTCCCATCACCTCCGTGAAGTCTGTTCCGGTTTCTTCCGGCTTTGCCGGATCAGATTCTGCATCTTCCGTTTCTGTAATGGCTCCTGTCTCTTTTTCGAAGGCCGGGCCTGGACTGCTTTCTGATTCTTTTTCCTTCCCGGAAGGGTTCTCTGTTTCGGAACTGGTTTCTTTTTCCGGTGAAACCGGTGCGGTTTCTTCCGGAAGTGCAGTCACGGGATTTTCGACTTTTGCTTCACTCTGGCCTTCCGATTCTTCTTCGGAAGAGGATTCCGATTCTGTTTCACTGGATATGTCGGTAGAAGTTTCGGTTATTTTTGCGGTGTCTTCTGCATCGTTTCCGGTCTCATCTTCTTGGGGATTATCCGGTTTGGTTTCTGCAGCTGAGTCATCTGTTTCTGTATCAGGAGAATCACTGTGGGAGATTTCTGACGGACTGCTTTTCTCAGGATGGCATTCCGTTTCATCCTGACCAGCCGCAGGACTGTCAGATTCTGAGGGATCCGTTTTATCTGCAGATGGATCGGATGAATCGGCTTCCGTGACACTGCCCGGGTTTCTACCAGGTGTTTCTTCTTCAGTGCCGGATTCCATGGTATCCGGCATCCGGCTTTCTTCGCCGGTATCACCGAATTGTGGTTCCCGGGTTTCATTTCTCTTGCCTGGGTTTTCCATGCAGGGTGTCTCCTCACCGGCATATGTCTGATCGGGGATTTCCACGCTGCCAGATTCAGAGCCGTCCTCAATGTAATCTGCTTCGGGCAGCGGCAGTTCCGATTCCTGATACTCTGTTTCTTCAACATATCCTGTTTCGTTCACTACAGCTGCTTCCGGGATGAAAGAGTCCGGACCGGGACCCTGGTATTCCAGGAAACAGGTTTCTTCTGTTCCGGTATTGTCATCCGGTGGACAGCTGATTTCTGCAGCATGGGCTGTGAAGCTGAGGATCATGGCTCCTGAGAGCACAAATGGGATGACTCGGTTTATGCGCTTTTCCTCTGTATTCTTTTTCATATTCATTCGTTCTTCCTCTCATCTGAATTCTTCCATCATCTCATCAGGCTTTGATGTCATGACTGCGTACAGAGTGGGCGCGATCTGTTTGCTGAAATGGTCGCGGAAGGGAATGATTCCCTGTCCTTGGATATACAGTACGCCCTGTCCGGGCGGAGCGTTGTTGATGAACCCGACCTGCGTGGGTGAGATGTGAAGCAGAGTTGCCAGGATATCCCTGTCTACGGGAGCCTGGTTCAGCAGTTGTATGAATGCGCTGTTTGAAAGCATGGTGGTTGCGATCGTGTTCTGGAGGATCGGTTCCACGTTCTGGGTGATTGCCGTGATCTTCCCACCCCATTTCCGGCAGCGGGAGAAGATCTGGCGTATGAAGTTTGTTGATTCGTCCTTCTCGAAAAGGATGTAGACTTCGTCAATGTAGATCCAGGTTTTCCGGCCGATTTTCCGGTTTTTCACGACCCGGTTCCACACGGCATCCAGCACGATCAGGTAAGCCATTGTCTTTATGTTGGAGCCGATGTCCTTGATGTCATAAACCACGAAGCGGTTGTCGATATCCACGTTGGATTCATGGGCAAACACATCCAGGGATCCCTTTGTATAAATCTCAAAGGCAAGGGCAAGTTCGCGGGCTTCTCTCTCGGGCTGGGCTTCCAGCACATGCTCGAAGTCAAGCAGGGTCGGGGTATGATCCTTGTCGTAATTCCACCTTCCGACGAAATCGGAGTAGATCAGGTTGACACAGCGGTCAATGATCGCGATCTGTGTCGGAGTAAGGCCGTACCTTCCGCCGATTACGGACTCGCAGAGTGAAAGCATGAAATCTGACTTCAGTACGATCGGATCATCGTCATCGGCATAATCCCTGTCCATGTCGAGGGGGTTCAGATGGTATCTGGACCCTGGCGCGATCCGTACAATGGATCCGCCGAAGGCCTTGACAAGGGGGGAGTATTCCCGCTCGGGATCGATAATCAGGATGTCATCATCGGTGTTAAGGAACACATTTGCCATTTCCCGCTTGGCGGAAAAGGATTTGCCGGAGCCGGGCGTACCGAGGATCCATCCGTTTCCGTTCTGTGAGGAGTTGCGGTTGAAGATAATCAGGTTGTGGCTTGTGGCATTCTGCCCATAGTACATACCGTTCTTCTGAACCAGTTCCTGGGTGTCAAACGGGGAGAAGATGATCGTGCTGTCTGTCGTGAGCGTTCTTTTGGTGGATAGCGTATTGTGGCAGAAGGGGAGCGTGGCATTCAGGCCGGCTTCCTGCTGGTATTGCAGCTTTTTCAGGCTGCAGAGGAATTTCCGTCCGGTGGAGACGACGATCTCTGTGTTGCTCTGGAGTTCATCCATGTCATCCGCAAAGATGAGTACGGTAAAAGTCATGAAGAACATCTTCTGGTTTCTTCCCGTGAGATTGCGGAGAAGATCGTCTGCCTCTTCCTGTGCCTGCTTCAGATCCTGCGGGACAAGTTCCATGGAGTAGCCGTTTTTGCTGGCTGTCTGCTGTGCCTGCTGCATGTTTGAATTGATATTCAGCATCTGGTGCTTCACCAGTTTCACGGCTTTGTCCTGTCGTACGGTTTCAAGGTTCATTGACACGACCATGTTGCAGTTGGTGGATGAGAGTTCTGACACAAACTTGTCGGAAAGGGTATTCGGAAGGTCCATCATATAGAGAACCCTGCAGTACTTTCTTCCCATGCGGAACCAATCGCGGTGAAAGAACAGGCCGCTCGGGGCGATCAGGTCTTTGGAGGTGATTCCCATCTTATGGAGGGCATTAAGATCTGTGGATCTGATCACACTGCCGCTTTCATCGCTGCGTTCGGCGAGAAAGGCCCCTTCGTTTCCGATGTTATAGATATCGTACAGAACTTCCAGACGCTCCACGGCTGTCAGCGGTTCCGCTTTGCTTCCTCCGATCTCCTTGAAGGAGCTGATGATCTCCGGATCCAGGCGGAAGAGAGAGCGCTTTGCCGCTTCGAAGTTTTCTTCTTCGACGCTGATAACCATATACCGCTCCTTCCGGAGATTGTTGCGTCCTTCTTCCATCTTTGCCAGAATGATGGCGTTGTATTCTTCCCTGTAAACGTCCAGGTCATCTGCTTTCATTTTCAGGAGGTTGTCTTCCCGGAACTCTTTCATGTCCACGTTCCGGTTGTTCAGGATGATCTGGCAGAGGATGGAAGAGTCGAACCGGTTGAGAAGCTGTGAGTACTTGATGAGGAAATTTGTCTGATCCTCCTCGGTTGCCGTGTGGTAATTGATGTCCTGAAAGCGGTACATACGGCTGAAAACACCGGGCTGTGTTTCGATGATCCCTCCTTCGGAGTACACCGCATAATAAGGGATGGTTTCCTGTATGGTCTTTTTGGACGTGGAAGATTTCCGCTTTTTTGAGGATTCCCGTCTGACCTTATAGCTGTATGGCCGGATTGCCGAAACGAGAGGGTTCAGCTCTTTAACCGGCATCTTCTGCGTATCCGGGAGGGGAAGGAACAAGGCCGCAGAGCCGGAAGAAAACGTTCGGCTGACCGAAAGTGAATCCTCTGCAAGGGGCAGAATGGATCCGACGGCAGTTTTCTGGAGATAGTCCAGGCTGGTCAGCTTACAATAAAACCGCGAGTCGGAATTCATGATATCTGCGGTCCTGTCATTCAGGTCATCGAGCGTTGGTGCGAAGAGCGCAACCAGGAAGGAAATCCGGAATACATTCTCCTTCCTGTCCGCAGCATCTCTGAGCAGGGCGGTGTAGTTTTCCCTGATCTGGATTTCCTCAATGTTCGGATAGTAAAGGGGATCCCTTTTTGCCTCCCTGTTGTTTCCGCTCTGGACTGATCCGGAAGGCTTTTTCCTTATGAGGGAGGATCTGTACGCTGCGATTTCCGTTATGATCTTTCGGTAGACCGGTTCCGGATCCATGCTTTCAAAATGAACGGAAACGAGAATGTCTTTTTCTTCGTTGGAAAGCTGCCGGATCAGAGCGGCCGGTATATGGTCCGCAAAGGAATTGATGAACATGATCCGGATGAAACCTCCGTCTGTTTCAATATGGTCACGTTCGATTTTCAGGATGGCAGGACCTGTGAGGTCTTTTGTGGTAAGCCTGTGCCTTTTCAATTCCTTC
>CACXFW010000128.1 GCA_902767065.1 uncultured Lachnospiraceae bacterium
ACATATAAGGTCGATCTGGTATTCTACCATCGGATCCTGAAGTGTTTTGTTCTGATTGATCTGAAACGTGGAGAAGTTCAGCATGAGGATATCGGGCAGATGAACTTCTATCTGAATTATTACCGTGAGGAAATGAATACGGAAGGGGATACTGAGCCGATTGGCATTATTCTCGGCGCATATCAGGATAAACTGGTTATGCATTATGCGCTGCAGAATATCACCAATCAGGTTTTTGTAAGCCGATATCAGTTATATCTGCCGAACCGTGAGCAATTAGAAGCGGAATTCAGGAGATTTATGCGCAGCGAAGAGGGCACAGAGTGAGCCATGAGATTCGACAATGTGTATTATATTACGGGTATGGCCTATGCAGGCAAATCAACAATGGTTAAACTGCTTGCAGATAAATACAGCGGCATCCTCTGCGGGGAGAACTATCATGACCAGCTGTTGCCTGAATTGGATAAAACAGAATTTCCTTGTCTGACATATACTCGTGATTTAGAAGATTGGCTTGACTTTATCAGAAGGACTCCCGAAGAATACAAGGCATGGATGAAACAGTGAATGGTGTCGTGCGAAGAGCCGACAAGCTGATGTACGACCACAAATGGAGCCGCAAGCATCATCTGGATACGGATCCGGAACCGGAAATAGATGAACTGACCGGGTTAAAGACAAGAAGTGCGTTAAGAAAGGATTTTGAATCGTTTGTGGGCGTGCTGCTCCACGTCATGGTACTGGATCTGGATGGATTCAGGGAGCTGAACGACAAAAAAGGAAGTACGTACTGTGACGGTGTCCTTTCAGCTGCCGGCGAAGCGCTGACAGAATGCTATGGCGGGTGCAGCGCATACCGTTACGGTTCGGATGAATTCCTTGTGATCGGAAAGGATGATCCGGAGCAGGACTTTGCTAAAGCCTGTGAAAAGACCGGGAGGATGCTGGAGGAATCCGGTATCAGCTTCTCAGCCGGATACGTATATGGAACTACGAAAGATACGCAGGTTGTCCGCAGCATGATCGCGCAGGCTGAAAACATGCTGCAGGAAGACAAGCGGGGAGGAAAAGGGCAGTTCAGGGGAAAAGAGTACCACTGAAGCACACCGGCACAGGGAAGGCAGGGATCGGGCAGGGAACAGATGCATCAGATCTTTGAGACTGGTCAGTATCAGAAACAATAGAGTCAGTCCCGGCATAGATGACAGCAGTTGTCTATGCCGTTTCAGATTTTGACATCCGTGGATGCAGAGCAGAATGAGGAAACATGATTACAGGTGTGCTTGAAATTATGTTTACATGTTTGCATATCAGCATGTTTTCGAAAAGGTTCGCTCCTGAAGATTTGCCATTTTATGACACGATATGGTAAATCTTTAATAGGACGTATGTCTTTGGGATCGATACTTTTAGAAGAAGGAGGAAGAATCATGAATTGTCCTGTTTGCGGAAAGAAACTGATCCAGACAGAGAAAGCACTCAGGTGCTCGGGCTGGAAGGAGGGCTGTGAATTTACGGTATGGAATACAATCGCAGGGCACGTACTGACGGAACAGGAGAAGGGGGATTTGATCAAGGGAGAGATTATCGGTGAAATCAGGGATTTCAGAAGCAAGGCAGGAAAGCCTTTCTCTGCCAGACTGAAGCTGGATGAAGAAGGGAAGGCGGTATTCGTTTTTCCAGATCAGGCGGATTTGGAGGATGGTATGAAATGTCCGGTCTGCGGGAAGGCGATCCGCAGAAATAGAAAAGTGTGGTGTTGTACGGACAGGGAGTGCGGCTTTGTCATCTTTGATTCTCTGGCAGGTCATCTTTTTACCGAAGAGGAAAAGAGAGCGCTTGTTGAAGGAACTCAGATCGGCCCGATTAATGATTTTGTATCCAGGGCAGGAAAGCAGTTCACTGCTTTTGTAAAGATCGGGGATAATGGGAAGACGCGCTTTGTATTCCCGGAAGAAGACACTGACGAGGATGAGACGGAGCATGGCGGAATAAATCATGCAGTAAAGGATGATGAATAGATATCTTTCGGGAAGAAAGCGGCAATCATGAGCGGCCGGATGAATGCCGGTTTTTTATTATCCATAATAGACCTGTTTCGATATGATGTTGTAACCATGGGAGTTTAAGTCAGTATGTTCAAAGAGTATTACAGGATTGATGAAAGACATGAAGAGAGGAATGATCTTCACAGCTATGGATGCGGTGCGGCGTACAGCAGCGAGGCAGGGAAGGATATCCCTGCTATCATAACACCCCTTCAGATACTGCAGCAGAAACGTCCGGAAATCACCTATGTCAGGACGGGGATCGACCAGATTGACAGAAATGTCCGGGGACTTCAAAGGGGCGGACTGTCAATCTGGAGCGGTCTGAGAGGTTCAGCGAAATCGACTCTGCTCACCCAGATTGTTCTGAATGCCATAGATGACGGGAACAAGGCAATGCTGTACAGCGGGGAAGTCACTGATGCGAATGCCATGGAATGGATATACCGCCAGTGTGCCGGACCTTCTTTCTGCAGTCCCACTGCTTTTGAAAACTATTACACCACCACATACGAAACAAAGAAAGAAATTGCCAGCTGGCTCGATGGGAAACTGTTTCTGTACAATAATGATCATGGACATGATTTTCTCAGGATCGCCGCGGCGATTGATGCCTTTGTGCAGACACAGCAGCTGGACATCATCGTACTCGATAACCTGATGTCTATTGATATTCACTGTATCTGTAGGGAAAACTGGAAGGATCAGGCAGAGATCCAGTCTCAGACGCAGTTCGTTCAGATCTGTAAGCGAATTGCCGAGCGGTATGACTGTCACTTTGCCGTAGTCTGTCATCCAAGAAAGGCAGAAGGTTTTCTCCGTCTGGACGATGTGAGTGGTTCAGGGAACCTGACGAATGCGGCAGACGAGTGCTTTATTGTACATCGTGTGGACGCAGATTTCAGGAGGTTGTCCAGAAAGGCATTCGGGTTTGGGAATGACGCACTGATCTACCAGTGCGACAATGTCTGTGAAGTGGCCAAGGACAAACAAAACGGGATAAAAGATCTGTTTATCCCATTGTATTTTGAGGTATCCACAAAGAGACTAAAAAACACAAGAATGGAGAACCGGATATACCACTGGAATAAATCCGGGACAGATGTCTTGGTGGCAGACCGGGAGATGCAGGAAGAATCCAGGTGGAAACAGCCAGCACAGATGTCCAACAGACTCAATGTGGATGCTTCCCTGAGAAGGGATGTTCCAAGAAGATTCTGAATGACAAGCTGCTGTCCGCCGAATTGCTTTGGTATGGAGATTTATCCGGAAGTCCCGGGCTTTCAGGATCTTGTCGGATTATGATAATAATCTCAGTTGGGGACCTGGTTTGTGAAAAGAGTATTCCGTCTGCAGGAGTGCTCTTTTTTTATTGCATACATGCAGCAGAGAGAGGAGAAAGGCCATGTCGGACAGATTTCAGGAAGCGTTCGAGGCAGTCGAAGGAATATGGGATTATGACAGGCGGTCGTTGCTGGACGGCGTGACGGATGATGATATCATGAGAGCCTTGTCTGTCCTGAATGGAATGGATACAATGTCTCTTTCCGCTGCTCAGAAGGATATGCTCCGGCTTTTGTATGCAACGCTGAAGGAGGCACGCCGGGAATACATAGAACGGGGAGAGACCTCAGATAACAGAAGAGACTTTAGGATATTCGTAACAGACCAGGAAAGAGATTCCGCACTGAATCTGCGAAAGGGAATTGCATCTGCGGTTCCTTCCAGAGGATTGAGTAATGCTGTCAAAAGAACGATTGAAAAGGTAAACAGTCCGGAGACTGGTCTGCCGGCTGCAGATCAGATGTCAGATGAATTTGCAGAAGATTCTGCGAAGGCATCAGAACTGTCTCTTGCTGAGATCATCGCGTCACAGGCTGAGTCGGATGACGAGGAACAGGAACCTGTTCTTGACGCGGACCATGATTTTATCCTGGGGGATGAGGAAATTGAAACGGCTGATCCGGAAGAAGAGTTAGGCGATGCGCTGGGAACAGAAGGGCTCGACAGATACAACCAGGAAGTCTGGGACAAGATTGAAGAAAAGAAAGAACGCCAGAGGAAAAGGGCGGAAGAAAAGAAAAGAACGGACAGGTGGCTCAGGCAGCTTCGTGCAAGACAGGCAGCCGAGAGGGAAGCGAAGGAAAAACGTGAAGCAGACAGCAAGGCAATTGAGGAGCAGAATGAGGCTGCGAGAAGGCGTGCAGAAGAGAGTGCCAGGGGCGTCGCGCTTTACCAGAGAAAACAGCGATTATACGATTCGAAAAAGGCGCATGAAGAGTACGAGCGGGAAACGACCAGGAAGCATATGGCTGAGAGGGAAGAACTCAGGCTGAAAGCGTTGGATAAAAAGCGCGAAGAAGAGAAAAGGAATCATGATGCAAACAGGGAAAGAGCGGCCAGGGCACAGGAGGACAGACCCGGAACGGATCAGGATCATGATAAACAGCAGATTCATGACGGGCAAGACGGAAAGAAAGAATACGACAGCCAGTCTCTTTCGGAACGGGCTGTGCATGACTATGACAGGAGGAATCCTTCCAGTTTCTCCGGATATAGAAACAAGGAAAAGGAAATTATCTCCGATACGCAAAAGCAGGATCGGGATACCACCAGGAAATATCCTGATTACCGGAGCTGTGACCCGGCAAAAGAACAGGGCCGGGAGAACCGGCAGGATGGACACGGTAAGTACGACGAGAGTGTAAACAGGGATGCAGGCAGATGGGAAAGCCGGTCCGAACCGCAGCCAGAAAGCATATCTGCATACAAAAAAACGGATCAGATCAGGGAAAGCCATTCTGAAGAAAGCGGTATTCACGGACAGACCTTCTTCATGGCCAACGGGAGGAATCCTGCTGATGGAACAGGAACGTCGGTCGGCGAAGGCAGAAAACATACAGGAAATGACATTTCTGTCAGCGCAGTTTCAGCTGCTTACGGGCGCAGTGAATCTGAGGACCGGAAAGAGAGGATGCGGGAGGAATATGAAGCACGTAAGGCAGAGGAAGCCGCGAGAAATGCGGAGAGGATCAGAAATCTTCAGCGGCAGGCAGAAGAACAACGTAAGAGTGCAGCACGCTTCAGGGAAGAATACTTCGGTCCTGAGAAGGTGAAGGATGGTCCTGGACTGAGAGGGAATTACAGCAGTTCCGGTCAGAAAGATATATATGAACCTTCAGGATACTCTGATCCTTCCTACCATACAGACTATGGAAACAGGGGAGGGAATTCAGAAGGAATTCATAGGGCAGGCGAAAGACTCCCGAGTGGAGACAGATACAGAAGGACAGACAATATACGGCAGACAGAGGGTCAGGGGGATTCTTCCTTTTCTGAAGGCAAGGGGTGGAAGGCGACGAGGAGTAATCCAGCCGCAGAAGCCGGCCCCGGAAGTGATGCGGGTAGGATGGAAAGCTCTGCTGACGGTTATGGTTTGCCGGTGCCAGGCAGCATGCCTGGCGGGAAGCTTCAAAGGGAGACCCACAGTCAGGGTGATTCCGTAATAGACCATCAGGTTCCAACCTGGAAAACGATGGATTCCGGCTTCGAGGAGCAGGAAGAGCAGCGTGATATTACTGATGCAAAGCGTTCTGAGGATAGGAAAAGAGAGGAGAGAAATGCTGCCGGTTCTTTCGGTCAGGAACTGCAAAGTAAAAGGGAACAGAGTTCTCCCGATCGGTCAGCATATGAAAAGAATTACAGAAGAGAGGCCGAAAATGCCGGAGGTGGAAATACTGATTCTGACAGAGGGCTAGGGAAATCGGTCTACTCTGCGAGGGCAGGAGGTTGGGAAGAGAGAGGGAAAGCTTCTTTCGGAGATACAAGGAGGTCTCGTCCTGAAGACAGTGATCATGGAACCGGTGGGT
>CACXFW010000129.1 GCA_902767065.1 uncultured Lachnospiraceae bacterium
CCCTGGAACCGCTCAGATCCGTCAGATAAGCAAGCTTATCTGACTGGATCATGAGCAATTCCAGGAGGTGCTGAATAATTACCAAATTTGTGTATAATGGAACTGATTGCAGGGAAGCGCCTGCCGTGAGAGGTATGAAGATCCATGGGACAGGCATTATCCACCTATGCCGGGCAGAATTATGGAGCCGGAAAAGCAGAGCGGATTCATGAAGGATTTAAGCAGAGTATGGCCGCCGTCTCAGCTTTTGCCGTCCTGCTGTTTATTGGAATGCAGATCTTTGGATATTTAACGGTCAGTGCCTTTGTCAAGGCACGCTGCGTAGCTGAGACGACAGCGGCATGGAAAACGAAGGAAGTGAAATATGAGACGGATAATGAGACGGATAAAGATGATAACCGGTACTTTCATACTGACAGGAGCTTTGCTTTGGTCTTGTGCGCTGTACGCGGATACTCTTGTCCCGGGTTATATCATGGCTTCTTCTACACTGGTCGAAGCCGGGTATGACTACAGCGCATGGCTGGTACAGGATTATGACACGTCGACTGCATGGGCAGAGGGGGCTCCGGGAAATGGACTTGGCGAGTCGCTCTACTTGGAGACGGATCGGTATACGGTGATTACCGGCGGAGTGATCTGTACCGGATACTGCCGCAGCGAGGATCTGTTTTACAAGAACGGAGCTCCGACACGCATTTACATTCATACGGGCAATCAGGAAGCGTACATGGATGTCACGGAGGATGCGAATACTTATCAGGATGGCTATGAGGGATTTCATTTCCGGTTTGATGAGCCGCTGGTCAGCGACGGATCGGTGACCATGACGATTGTCGGTGTCAGAGATGGCTCGAAATGGCAGGATACCTGCATCAGTGAGCTCTGTCTGGAGGGGTATCAGGCGACGGCTGACACGGTGCCGGATTATTCCGGAGGAGATCCTCATGTTTCTCTTGTGCTGCCGGCGGATGATCAGGTGTGGAGCGATCCGTACCAGAATCCTGACGGACTTGACGCGGACGGAAGGGAACCCGGAGAAACGAATGGCGTTACACAGGACCCGGAGTATCTGGACGGTGAAACGGTGGAACGGCTGAGAGCATTTGCGGATACGCTCTATAAGATCCATACACATCACACCGGGACGGAGGATGTAGAAATCAACGCGGAGGATCTGTACAGCTTCAGCCATGCCGGCGTCCTGAACTGGTACCAGGCAAAGGTGAGGGATGAACGCATCTCCTGTCAGGTCGGGTTCAATTATGCTTATGAGGAAGACCTGAAAGAAATCGTGGGTGAGCTGTTTGAGACAAAGACACCGCAGGAGGATGTACAGGCCTTATGCGATTACTTCGGCGCGGTTCGTGAAGGAGAGATGATCCGGATGAATGCCGCCGGGAATGACTGGAATGATACTTACTATCTCCGGGAACCGGCAAGCGCGGGATTTGAGCTTGGGAAGACGGTCCTGATAGGAGCCGTGATGGAATACAATCCCGGGTCGCAAGGATACATTCATACGAAGAGCTATCATGCGATCTTTACGCAGGATCCAGGTGATGCAGACGTGTTCCGGTTCGACGGACTATATGTGGGCTAAGGATCTGCAGGAAGCAGTCCTGGGTGCCTGTAACCTGCCGTGTTCTGGTTTTGCTCATCAGGAGGGTGGGTTGCTCATGCGGAGGAAATGATCTGGAGGAGGAATTCTATCTTGGCAGATACGGTTTTTTTGACCGGTGCGACCGGTTTTCTCGGAACAGAGCTGGCGCTTCGGCTGGCTGCGTGTCCGGATGTGGAAAAGATTTATGTGCTTGTAAGGGCCGGCGGGCCTAAGGAGGCCGGGCATCGCCTGAGAGCGTCCTGGTATCACGAGCCGGCATTATATGGAGCGGTCGGAGAGCGGATCGTGCCTGTTACCGGAGACTTTACAAAACCCGGTCTGGGACTGGATGAAACCATCTCCCGAAAGATCAGGGACACTGTCTCGCTTGTGATCCATGCAGGGGCTCAGGTCAGCTTTGTCAGAGGGGAAAAAGAGCACATTGAAACCAATGTGCTCGGCACGAAAAACATGATCCGATTCGCAAAAGACCTTGGGCATCTGCGCCGCTTTGTGCATCTCTCCACGGCATTTGTCGCGGGCTTGAAGAGCGGGAAGGTGACAGAGGAAGAAGGTGCCGCTTCCTCTTTTTCGAATCATTATGAGAAGAGCAAAGCGGAAGCGGAGACGCTTGTGCGGTCTTCCGGGCTTGCGTACTCGATCTTAAGGCCGTCCATGATCGTCGGCAATTCGAAGACCGGGCGGATCAAAACCTTTAACACGATCTACTATGTGCTGAAGCTGATGCTTCTTGGCCAGCTGCGCGTCATACCGGTTTCGCGTGAAGCGCGGGTGAACATCGTGCCGGTCGACTATGTGGCGGATTCGGTGATCCGGATCAGTTTTTCCGGGGAAGCTGCGGGGAAGACGTTCCATCTGACCTGTCCCGGGGAGATGGCGCCAGAAGCAGGAGCGCTGGCGGACTATGTGCGCTCGTGGGCAAAGCAGAATCTTGACACGGATCTTCCGCGGCCGGTGTTTGTCCCGATGAGCGCGCTGAAGCAGGCAGGCCTTTTATACAACCGGAAGACCTCCGACCGGAAAAAGGGCTTCTTCACGAATCTGATGACGGTGCTGCCGTATTTTTTCAGTGAACAGGACTTTGACCGTACCAATACGGACCGGGTCTGCGGGGAGTACGGATACCGGTGGAAAGACTACATCGATCCGATTCTGGAGTTTGCGTGCCGGAAGAATTTTATGCGCCAGACAGAGCACACGGTATTTGAACAGGCGATGGAACGGCGCTCAAGCAGCCGCTATCCGATGAATTTCTATAATGTGACAAAGAAGGGGATCCGGAAGGTCACCGGCCCTGAGGTCAATGAGAAGATCACAAGGGTCTGCGACGCGCTCTGGGCCTGGGGAATCCGGAAGGGAGACCGCATTGCCCTTACCGGCATCAATTCCGTCAGCTACCTGATCATCGAGCAGGCGATCGGCCTGATCGGAGCGGTCAGCGTGCCGATCTACTATACGACGCCGGCAGCAGAGACGGCAGAGCTTTTGGAGAAGAGCGGGGCGCGCTGGTTTTTCGTCGGCGATGAACGGATGATGTCCCAGCTGGACGGGATCGGGCTCAACGTACGGATCGTGTCGTTCTCGGCAGGCCAGCATGTAAGGCGGGACGGCGTAATGCGCTTTGGGAAGTTCCTTGGCCGCGCGAAGGAGCATGCGCCGTGCCAGGCTCCGGACCCGGCGGATCTGGCGACGATCCGCTATACCTCCGGGACGACCGGCGAACCCAAGGGGGTGATGTTCAGCTTCGCGCAGCTGGCGTGGATGGGGGAGGTGCTTACCAATCTGCTCCCCTGGAAGGACCGGAATGATCATATGGTATATCTGTCGTTTCTTCCGCTGAGTCATGTGGTGGAGGGAATTCTGGCGTCCTATGCGCCATACTACATGCTGGCCGATGTGGATTACTATTACCTGAATGATTTCAATTCCCTGACTGAGGCACTGCCCAAAGTCAGGCCGAATGTCTTTTTCTCGGTGCCGAGGTTTTATGAAAAACTCTGGGACAAGGCAGTCTCAAACCGTCTGGGAAAGGCCTGGATGGAAGCGGAGGATGGCCCCGGAAAGCGGGCAATGGGCAATCTCCTGCGGCGCCTGGTTCTGGGAAAGGCGGGCCTTGACCGGTGCGCACAGCTGATCGTGGGATCTGCTCCCGTGAGTGAGACGCTGCTTGGCCTCTTCCAGGCCCTGGGCATCGAGATCCATAATGCCTACGGGCAGACAGAGGCGCCGCTGATTACGATCAACCGGCTGGGAGATAACGTGATTCCGTCGATCGGAACGCCTCTTCCGGACACGGAGGTGTACGTGGAGGCGGACGGTGAACTGATCGTTAAGGGACCGCAGGTGGCTCTGGGATATTATGGACTGGAAACGGAGACTATTTCGGACGGTGTCCTTCGGACCGGCGATCTGGGAACGATTGATGAGAGCGGGCATATTACCCTGTTCGGGAGAAAGAAGGACATCATCGTCACGGCATACGGGAAAAATATCAGTATCCCCAAGATCGAACAGCGGCTCAAGGATATCCCGGGAGTGTCGGAGGCTGTACTGATTGGAGAGAACCGGCCATACTGTACGGCTCTTCTGTGGCTGGAGGGGGAAGCGGCGGATCCGGATGTACTGGATGCGCGGATCGGGGAAATGAACGCGGGACTGTCCCATCCGGAGCAGATCCGCAGGTGGCGGGTGATTGACCGGCCGCTGCAGATCCAGGCCGGGGAGCTTACGCCGAACCTGAAGGTAAAGAGGGCCAATGTCATGGCTCATCTGGCAGAGGAAATCGAGGAGATGTATCCGTGAGGGAGAGGATCTTCCGGCATCTTCTGACAAAACTGGAGCGGTATACCCCCGGGCTTATAAAAAGCATTCAGATTCAGATTCTGCTGAATGCGACCGCTGCCGCGTTTGACCGGCCGGGGAGGATGGTCTGGCATCTTCCGGAGAAGAAGGCGCTGGCCGCTTACGCGGAATATACCAGGGCGTGTGTGCCGCAGAGGCCGGATGCGGCAAACAGTATGGCGGACAGCGAGGCAAACAGTACGGCGGGCAGCGCGGCAAACAGTATGGCGGGCAGCGCAGTGATCAGTCGGAAGAGGATCTTCCGATGCGCATACCGCCTGGGGCTCAGGATTCGGAGGATCACGGGTTTTTCCGGCAGAGAAGACCGGGAAAGGCTTGTCTTTTACCTGTACAGCAATATCGGGATAAAGATGACGGGCCGGCTGCCCGGAGAGATCTTCATTCCCTTCTGTTATTTCGCGGATGTGTACACGCCAGAGCAGTGCAGGATCATGTCGCTGATGGACTGGGGTGTGATTGCCGGTATATGCGGCGGAGGAAAGCTTGAATTTACCGGGAGGATCACGCAGGGATGCGGAAGATGCCGGGCGGTTTTTCGCGCAGTCCGGACGGACCTGGACGAGTCAGATGGTTCAGATGTATCAGTTCTTTCTGGAGGGACACGGGATGAGCGTTGCAGCAAAAAAGAAGACAGCCGTTGTTGTCGGAACAGGCGCCGGCGGCGCCATGATGGCAAAGGAGCTGCAGGGAAGATACCAGGTGACGATCCTGGAAAAGGGAGGGGAATTCAGGCCCTTTTCCCTGTCGGTGGAAAGGATGGCAAAACTGCGTCCCTCCGGCCTGTTCTTTGATGAACGGATGATCCGCATGCTGATTCCCAATATGCTGGTCGAAAAAACAAGGGACATGATCATGGTGCGGGGGATCGGGCTTGGAGGCACAACCACACTGGCGACCGGAAACGCCGTCCGCTATGACGGGGCGCTCAGACAGATCGGCATCGACCTGGATGAACAGTTCGATGAATTATATCAGGAGCTTCCGATCACCACAGATCATCAGAAACACTGGACGAAGACGACGCGGAAGATGTTCCGGCTTTTTGAAAGGATGGGTCTTGACCCGGTCGTTACGCCGAAGCTGATGGATGCGGATCAATGCATCGGGTGCGGCCACTGCGCGATCGGGTGCAGGCATGATGCGAAATGGGACACCAGGCAGCTGGTGGACGAAGCGGTCAGCTTTGGCGCGGAGCTTATGACCGGCACAGAGGTGACGGATCTTGAGATCACCGGGAGACAGGTGAGTGCTGTTCACGCCAGGACCGTCCGCGGGAAGAGGGTCTTTCATCCGGACCTTGTGGTCCTGGCTGCCGGAGGACTGGGGACGCCGGTGATCCTGGAAAGATCGGGGATTGTGTGCCGGAAAACGTTGTTTGCAGATCCCGTATTGTGCGTTGCGGGGCCTCTTGAAGGACTGCGTCAGGACCGGCAGCTTCTCATGCCCTTCATCAGCCAGCAGGATGGCTATATTCTTGCGCCTTATATGGACTATCTGAGCTTCTTTTTTAATAAGGACTGGAGACTGCCGATGCGGGATATGGCCAGCATCATGATCAAGCTGGCCGATGAGGAAAAGGCAGCGTCAGCGGGAAAAGGATTCACAAGCAGATGACGCAGACCGATACGGTCCGCATGGAAGGAGCCGTAAGGCTTGCCGGAAGGATCCTGGAGCATATGGGAATTCCGGAAGAAAAACAGTTTCTCGGGACCCTGAACGCAGGACACCCGGGCGGAATGCTGCCGCTTGCGCGCTCAGAAAAGGATTCGCTGCATCCCTCCCTCCTGCCCGGCAATCTCTATGTGGCAGACGCGACCATTTTGCCAAAGGCCATGGGCAATCCGCCCATGCTGACTATCATGGCGCTGGCAAAGAAGATCGCGGCAGTGGTGCCGTGAGCTTAATGAATATTGATCGGAGTGATGCTGCCTGAGTGTACCGTGGCCGGCTCCGGGATCCGATGTGATTATGCCCAGAGTGCAGAGAAGAACGCAGACACGATGCCTGCAAGAGCCAGAGAGGCAGCGATCAGAATCACAACGACCCTGCGAAAGGCAGGATGATAGAGAATGCTGCGTCTGGAAGGATTCTCTGACTGCTCCCGGAACCAGTCTTTCTCCGGATACAGATCAGAAGTTCCTTCCCGGATCATGGTGTAGGCCGCATTGATGCGATTCATCTTTTCTGCTGCGTTATCCTCTTTCGGATTCGCATCGGGATGGTATTTCTTGGCCAGCGTACGGTAAGCGCTCTTGATTTCTTCCTCGGTGGCGTCCGGGCTGACGCCAAGCTCTGTGTATGGATCCATGACAGGTTTTTCCTTCCCCTCTCTTACCAGAACCGTACCCCTTTTCATTGGGGGCC
>CACXFW010000130.1 GCA_902767065.1 uncultured Lachnospiraceae bacterium
CCCCTGGAACCGCTCAGATCCGTCAGATAAGCAAGCTTATCTGACTGGATCATGAGCAATTCCAGGAGGTGCTGAATAATTACAGTTTATTTCTGACAATCTCCGTCCGGATTCAGGTTCCGTAATCGAAACCGCTTCGTCCTTAAGGCCCGTACTTTCGAACGGGATCCGGCTCCTCAGATCCAGGAATTCATCAAGTCCCGGAGCCGCTGCTCCGGGCTCTTGCCAAGCTGCGCAGACAGGTCACGGATAATCTCCTCCGTGTTGCCGTGATACTCCCTGATCTGCGCAACCTCCCGGATCATTGTCTCGAGGTTGAACAACATCTGATTCAATACGTTGATCTTTTCCGCGTCGGACCTTACCTTCCCCTTCGTCACCTCGACCTTCGCCTGAAGACGCTCCGCCAGGTCCACCTTTTTCTGATACAGAAACGCGCCCAGATCAGACACGCCGCCTTCCAGCTCTCCCATCAGGCCGGAGAATTCCGACTGGATTCTCTGAAGGTTCTGTTCTGTCATCCGGGATCCTGTCTCCGCCAGAAAAACGGATTCCGAAATCTGCGTCAGGAGATCATATCCGCTAAGGCACGCAGCGCCTCCGCCTTCCATGCGGTAATCCTTCTCACACGCATACCTGAGGCATTCGCTTCCATACTGAATCGTGCGAAGATCCCCTCTGCGGGCGGCATTTCCCATCCGGACAATCACCCGCAGGAGAAGATTCTGAAGCTCACCGCCCGGCTGAAAGGTCCGCTCCACCATCAGCATCCTGCAGGCCTTCTGAAGCTCCATCCGGATCTGCATCTCCTTCTTCTTCCGGTCCCTCTCCGCATTCAGGCTGTGATACGGCAGGATCTCCTTCAGTCTTCTTACCAGAAGCGTTTCATTCACGCAGCCATCCCCGTCTGCGTCCATGGCCGGGGTTCCTTCGGATGCTTTCCATTCCCGGTATTCGGCCGCCGCTTCCGTAATCTGATCCCACCGTTTTGTCAGGTCACTGTACAGCCGGCCGAACTCACGGCGGTCATTCGTGTGCATGAGCCCGGCCCACCGTGCCTGGACCGCATCGCTTTTATACCACATCAACACGAAGTCAGAGACCTCATCGACGGTCTTTTCCCGAAGCTTTAACAGCGCGCTGTCTGTGTGCCACGCGGCATTCCAGACCACCCGCGTCACCGATTCTATCGTAAACCGGTTCAGGAAAATGCAGCACTCCCCCAGCAGGCCCTTCAGCTTCCGGTAACAGCCCTCATGGAACTCATCCGGCTCCAGAAAGGCCTGCACCACCTCCGGAAACAGGTATCCCCTGTCTGTCCTGGACAGGAAAATACTGTCTTCGCTCCGGAAGAGGGGCCGGTTATACTCAGCCTGGATCTCCGCCTGGATCAGCAGGAGATTCTTCGCGCCGGCATTGTCCTGCCTCAGCTGAAGAAGAAGCGCCTCATTTCCCGGTAAAGCCCTCTGGAAGGCGGCAATCCGGAAGACAAATGCCGCGCGGCCCGCATGTTTCAGAAGCTTCAGCACCGTATCCGCGGATCCCGGGACGGCGCATCCGTCCCTGGAAGGCGTAAACGCCGCGCCTGCCTTGATGGGAAACGGAAGCTTTTTCGCAACGCCGGATGCCATGTTCCAGGAATCAGGATCAAATACCACGATACTGAAGTTCTTCGCAAGCTCCTGGATAAAAAACACATACTGGTATGTTGCGCTAAGCTCCCTGTACAGCCATCTTCGAAGGCTCAGCCTCAGACCGCTGTCTGTGAAATAGGTGTCTTCATTCGCGAAAACAAATTGTATGAATCCGTCCTGAGCCTGAAACATGATTCTCCTTCTTGCACTCTCCGCTCATCTCACTCCTTCAGGCGGAGCATGGACAGGACATTTTGCATGGCCAGCTCATCCTCCGACAGTCCCCCGTCTTCTCCTGAGGATCCGCTTTCTGCGGGCTTTTCCTCCTTCGGGCTTTGGGCTGACGGATCCATCGGCAAAGCCGCCATCGTCTGGCCCGGCATCAGTACCATCCGCATA
>CACXFW010000131.1 GCA_902767065.1 uncultured Lachnospiraceae bacterium
CAGTCTTCTTCCCTGCTTTTGCCTTCCGCTTCTTCCCCGGCTTCTTCGCCGGACCCTTTCCCCGGGCAACGAAGTCTGCCTCCGGCTCGATCAGTTCGCTGATCAGATGTCCGAGCGTTTCTTCTTCCACGCCGAATTCGCCAAGCACAACCCCTGCCGCGCCTTCCTTCTCCATGCAAAGCCCCAAAAGCAGATGCTCTGTCCCGATCATGAGGCTTCCCGATTCAGCCGCGTATTGTGCCGCGCGCGCCACAGATCGTCTGGCTGCGGCGGTATACTGATCTCTGTGTTCCATATGTCTCTCTCCGTATCCTGTTTCCATCGGCGCGCGGCGAAGCGTTGAATCCATTCCACCGCCGGCACATCCTGAGATCTGTTCAGATATCACGCAGGATGCTCCGTATGATTGATCCTCACTCCCTGGAGAAAGCGCAGGAAGAGCTCACAGATCAATCATGTCGATCTTCACATTCTTGCCGTTCTCGCCTGCGGGGGCAGCCCCATTCGCCTGAGCCTGAGCCTCCTGCCGGGCTCTTTGTTCCTTCACTTCCTTCAGTGCTGCTTCCTGCGCGTTTCTGGCCGCCTCCTGCTCCCGGCGGATGCGCTCCGCTTCCTGTGCCTGGCGCTTCGCTTCCTGCTCCCTGTTTCGCGCAGCCTGGTTCGCTTCCTGCTCCCGCTTCGCCTCGGCGGCGGCTGCCTTCTTCATGGCTCTTGCCTCTGCCTTATTCACCCGGCTCAGATCCTTCGTAACATCCTTCGGGACCTCCTGCGGATGAACCGGCACTCCGGCGCCATACAGCCTGGTATCCTCTGACGGTCCCGTTCCACTGCGCTTTCCACTCTGCGCCTGGCTCTCAGGCGCAATCCTCCCCGGGCGCACCTCTCCCGGCCCCTGGCTTCTTTGCTGAGCCTTCGGATCCCTCGCCGGATCCTGTCTTCTTCGCTGTACGTTCACATCCCTCGCCGGATCCTGTCCTCTCCGCTGCGCGTTCACATCCCTCGCCGGATCCTGTCTTCTTCGCTGCGCGTTCACATCCCTCGCCGGGCCCTGCCCTCTTCGCTGCGCGTTCGGATCCCTCGCCGGATCCTGTCCTCGCTGCGCGTTCACATCCCTCGCCGGGCCCTGTCCATTTCTGGGCGGATGATTCCGTGCCTTCACCGGAGTGCCAACCTGCTGGCTGGCCCAGTTTGACGCATCGTCTGCCGGTTCATCCTCCCAGTCGTCCTCCAGACGCTCGTCCTTCTTTTTCCTTCCTTTCTTTCCACGGCGGTCAGCCTCATCCTCGCCCCAGTCTCCCCAGCCGTCTTCCGCGACCGGACCGGCGCCGTCCTGCCAGGAATCCTCCTGCTTGTAAAATGCAAGCTCCTGTGCCATATCCCTTCTGCGGAGCAGCTGGCTGATGACAATAAACAGGAAAATGATGGATACCGCAATCAGGGCGTACAGCACATAGGTCAGCATGCTGATATGGCTTCTTTGCTCCGTGATCGTCTTCTGCAGCTTCTCGATGGTGTTCTCCGCATCCTGAAGGGAATTGCGGTCCACCTTCACATAACGCGGATCCTCCGTCTCCACCTCGCTCTGGACAATTTCTGTATCGATCGTCGCGGTTGTCAGGCCTTCGTTGGCGGCAATTGCCTCCGCCGGATCCACCTCTCCCCGTGCCGTGGTGACATGCAGCACATACTCGATCGCGTTTCCGCTCTCGCTTGTCACCGTAATCACAACAGTACCGGTTCCGTCTTCAGACAGCGTATTACCCCGGACAGAATTCACTGTCGCGGTCGGATTCGTCGTATGCGGCTCCAGCTCCAGCGTCTGTGTTCCTTGAGGCACCTCGACATTATATTCCCAGATGTCATACCTGAATTCCGGGCTTACAATCACCCCTTCGGTTTTAATCCCAAGGCTGGCGAGGGAGTTATCATCCGAAGCAAATGCCGCAAAGCAGCATGCCATAATTGTAATTACCGTAAATGCAACCGCTGCGAGGAGCTGTCTGCATCTTCTGTCCATTTCCATTCAACCTCCTGTGTGCGCTCCTCATCAAAGAGCGATATCATGCCGGTAATACTTCCCTTCAAAGCCGACCCACCCGGCCGCCTCATACGCCTTTGCGCGGGCCTCCTCCAGGTCTTTCCCCAAAGCGGCGATCCCGAGAACACGCCCGCCGTTCGTCACGATCTTCCCGTCCTTTTCTGTCGTCCCGGCGTGGAAGCAGAAGCGGTCCGTCTTATCATTAAATGCGCCAAGTCCGTGAATCTCCTTCCCCTTTTCATAGGAAGACGGATACCCGCCGGACGCAAGCACGACGCAGACGCATATCTCCTTCCGGAATCTCAGTTCAACCTGATCCAGCGTCCCGTCAATGCACGCTTCGATGACGTCGATCAGATCATTTTCCATTCTTGGAAGAACCACCTGCGCTTCCGGATCGCCGAACCGGCAATTGTACTCAAGCACCTTCGGGCCATCCTCCGTGAGCATGAGTCCGAAGAAAATAACGCCCTTAAATTCCCTGCCTTCCTGACGCATCGCATCGACCGTCGGCTGGAAGATTGTCTCCTGGCACACCTTCCGGATCTCTTCCGTATAACCAGGATTCGGGGAAATGTTCCCCATCCCGCCCGTATTGAGACCGGTGTCTCCATCTCCGGCGCGCTTATAATCCTGCGCGGAGGACATTTCCTTCAGATGGCGTCCGTCCACGAAGGTCAGGACGGACACTTCCCTGCCCGTCAGAAACTCTTCGACGACCATCTCGTCTCCTGCCTGTCCGAACTTCTTCTCCCCCATGATCGCATCCGCGCCGGCAAGCGCAGATTCCAGATCCTCACAGATCAGGACGCCCTTCCCCAGGGCAAGCCCGCTGGCCTTGAGTACAACGGGAAACTTCCCCAGCTTCTTCAGATATTCCTTTGCTTCCTCCAGCTTTGTAAAGGTCTCATAGGATGCTGTCGGAATGCCGTATTTTTTCATCAGGTCCTTGGAAAATGCCTTGCTGGCCTCCAGGATGGCGGCTCTCTTCCTCGGGCCGAACACTCTTAGTCCGCGCGCCTCAAAGACATCGACGATCCCGCCTGCGAGCGGATCATCCATCCCGATAATCGTCAGATCAATCTCATTTGAAGCGGCAAAGTCCGCCAGCTCATCAAACTGGTCCGGTTTCAATGGAACAAGCTCCGCAAGCTGCGCGATTCCGGCATTGCCCGGCGCGCAGTAGATCTTCTCCACCTTTGGACTGAGCGAACATTTCCATGCAAGCGCATGTTCCCTTCCACCACTTCCGACGATCAGTATTTTCATAGGATTCTCACCTTTCTTCCCTCTGTCACAACGCGTCCTTCGGCGATCAGGTCAATGGCCTTCGGAAGAATCTTCCATTCCGCTTCCTGCATGATGCGAAGCTGCAGGCTCTTCGGCGTATCTTCCGGCCGGACTTCAACCGCCTTCTGCAGCAGGATCGGTCCCGTATCAGTCCCGCTGTCAAC
>CACXFW010000132.1 GCA_902767065.1 uncultured Lachnospiraceae bacterium
AAACTTGCCACCTGTACGTATGGAAAAAGACTTCCCGGCAGGGAAGCCTTTCAGAAAGCGGAATGATCCCGCATCCGTCTGGGGCGGAATTCAGAATCCCGGACCCTGTCAGTCTGCGGACAATCTACAGATCAAGGAACTTCTCATAGAGTTCACATACCTGTATCGCATCGCTTCGCGACGGCATCTCGCAGAAGATCCTGAGGAGCGGTTCCGTTCCGGAGAACCGGGCGATCACCCAGCCGCCGTTTTTGAAATACGTCTTCACGCCATCCAGATAGGACACCCGCTCCGTCTCAAACGGCAGTTCGGGAAGCGCTTTCTGCCCAAACAAAGTCTCCTGCATGCGCTCCTTCTTCTCCCCGGTAAAACGGTAGTCTCTTTCCTCCATAAAGATGCTCCCGCACTCTGACTCGATTTCCCGGTAGATCCCGGAAATGTTTCTCCCTGTCACCGCGATCATTTCAATCAGCAGCATGGCGGCATAGATCCCGTCTTTTCCGTTAATATGTCCTCTTACCGTCAGTCCCCCCGAGGATTCTCCTCCGATCAGCGCGTCGACCTCACTCATCTTCGCAGAGATGTATTTAAATCCGACCGGCACCTCATAGCACCGTTCTCCAAATCTGCAGGCCACCTTATCCAGCATATGCGTCGTCGCGACATTGCGTACGACCGCTCCGTGAAGTCCCTTGTAACGAATCAGATAATAATACAGAAGCACCATGACATCGTTCGCGTGAAGATAACGTCCGGTGTCGTCAATCACGCCCAGCCTGTCCGCATCACCGTCCGTAGCGATTCCGATGTTGAATCCATAATCGATCACGCGTGTGATCAGCTGCCGGAGCGCTCCGGCACTCGGCGCCGGCATTTTCCCGCCAAACAGCGTATCATGGCTGTCATGGATCGTCTCCACATCACAGCGCGAAGTCAGAAGAAGCGTCTTCAGAGGCAGCTCTGAAACGCCGTACATCGGATCCAGGGCAACTCTCAGTCTCGCATGTTTGATTGCGTCCATGTCAATCTTTTCAATGATATTGTCAAGGTACTCATTCAGCGGGTAGATCTCTTCGATCAGCCCGGCAGAGAAAGCCTGATCGTAGTCTATCGTGCGGACATCCTCCGGCCTGATCGTCTCTCCTATGCGCTCGATCTCATCCGTCTCTTCCCTGGAGGCGTCGCGGCCGCCTTCCGTGAACACCTTGATGCCATTATAGACTGCCGGATTATGGCTGGCAGTGACCATCATCCCGTAAGGCAGATCATGCTTCATGACATAAAACATAATCAGGGGCGTCGGTGAGGACCGGTTCACCAGCTTTGCGTGAATCCCCTCGGCAGCAAAGACCTCTCCGCTCCAGCGCATGGCTTCCTTGGACAGGAATCTCCTGTCATACCCCAGGATGATTCCCTGCTGTGCCTTTCCCACGGTCTTCATCCTGATACAGATTGCCTTGGTCAGAAGCTGGATATTGCTCCGGGTAAATCCGTCCCCGATCACTGCTCTCCAGCCGCCTGTTCCGAATTTTACCATGATATGCTTCTCCTCTTTTGGTTCCGCCCGCTCTCCGGGGTCAGCGGATTCAATGAGAAAGCCCTCCCGAATCAGTTCCTCGACAAGCAATGAGATCGTATGCTTTGAAAGCCGCAGGGTCCTGGAAAGCCCTGCTCTTGAGATGGCCCCCCTCCGGCAGACAGCCTGGTAAACCGCCTTCAGGTTTTCATTTTTGATGATTGGCTGTGTCTTCATATCAGGTCTTACCTGTCCATTTCACGCCTTTTCCCCCGCATAAAATACCCGCGAACGAAATTCATTACCGGTGAAATAACCTGACGCAAACCGTGATGCGCGTTTTTCTTTGTCTCAGGCATCTTGTCGCACGGCCCTTTCAAGGATCGCCATCATCTGCCCAAACTCCTGTTCCATCCCGTAAAGAAGTTTGAGCTGCACTCTTGCACGGTCAAGATTCTGCCCCTCCCGGTCCGTGTGATAGTAGCAGTCTCCTTCCAGATAGTCTGTCAGGAACCGGATCGCCTGCTCTAAAGTGATGATCCTCGCGCCCCACGCCAGCGACTGAAGCTCCCTGTCTTCGAAGATCGCGCCGGAGCCTCTCAGGAATCCCTCCGCGTAAGCCTCATACAAAGGAAGATCAAACTCCACCCTGCCAAGATCCTGTTCATCCTCCAGGTTATGGTTGGCGCCAAACCGGATGGAATCCCCGAAATCATAGGCAGCCAGTCCGGGCATCACCGTATCCAGGTCGATCACACACAGAGGGCGCCCTGTCTTTGCGTCGAACAGGACATTGTTCAGCTTGGTGTCATTGTGCGTAACGCCCAGGCGAAGGGCGCCGCTTCGGATCTGGTCTGTCAGGATGCTGCACACACTGCTCCTCATCCTGATCTGCTCGATCTCTTTTGCAACGTATCTTACCCTTCCGGCTGCGTCCAGGCTGACAGCGTTTTCAAACCGCCGGTATCGCTTCGGCGTGTTGTGAAAGTCAGGAATCGTCTCGACCAGGCCGGAGGAGTCAAAGTCCCTGAGATAGTACTG
>CACXFW010000133.1 GCA_902767065.1 uncultured Lachnospiraceae bacterium
CCCCCTGGAACCGCTCAGATCCGTCAGATAAGCAAGCTTATCTGACTGGATCATGAGCAATTCCAGGAGGTGCTGAATAATTACAGAATCAGAAGGATTTCTGCCTGGCAGTCATTTACGGTTTTTCCGTGAAAGACATTGCTTGACACAGTGGAAGGTTTCGTGTAGTATTAACGGCGAACGTAAGTTCGGGAACGTATTTTCGCCCGCGGATCCTGACGGGCTTACAAGAAGGAGAGAAGGATATGGCAAGAAAAGCTCAGACACCGGTTTCGGCCGCGTCGGATAAGAATCAACAGGACAGGCTTCGCGCGCTCGACGCGGCCCTGTCGCAGATAGAGAAGCAGTTCGGAAAGGGCGCGGTCATGCGCCTTGGCGAGAACACCGCGAACATGAACGTGGAGACGATCCCGACAGGCTCTCTGAGCCTGGATATCGCACTGGGACTTGGCGGCATCCCGAGGGGAAGAATCATTGAGATCTATGGTCCGGAATCCTCCGGTAAGACGACCGTAGCGCTTCATATGGTCGCGGAGACGCAGAAGCGCGGAGGGATTGCCGGGTTTATTGATGCGGAGCATGCGCTTGATCCGGTCTATGCGCGTAACATCGGCGTAGATATCGACAACCTCTATATCTCGCAGCCCGATAACGGGGAACAGGCCCTGGAGATCTGTGAGACGATGGTCCGTTCCGGCGCGGTGGATATCATCATCGTGGACTCCGTGGCGGCGCTTGTACCGAAGGCGGAGATTGACGGGGACATGGGAGATTCCCATGTCGGCCTTCAGGCCAGACTCATGAGCCAGGCTCTGAGAAAGCTGACCGGTGTCATCAGCAAGTCGAACAGTGTCGTGATCTTCATCAACCAGCTTCGGGAGAAGGTTGGAATCATGTTCGGCAACCCTGAGACGACAACCGGGGGGCGCGCTCTGAAGTTCTATTCATCGGTCCGCATGGATGTCAGAAGGATCGAGTCAATCCGGCAGCAGGGCGAGGTGATCGGCAACAGGACAAGAATCAAGGTCGTAAAGAACAAGGTTGCGCCTCCGTTCCGCGAAGCGGAATTTGATATCATGTTCGGCAAGGGGATTTCCAGGGAAGGGGACGTGATCGATCTGGCCGCGAACCTGGACATTGTACAGAAGAGTGGCGCATGGTATGCGTATGAGGGCGAGAAGATCGGACAGGGCCGGGAGAATGCGAAGCAGTATCTGGCGGAGCACCCGGAAGTGTTTGACGAGATCGTCCGCAGGGTAAGGGCGCACTATGGCCTGGAGAAGGAGGATGCGGGAGAGCAGGAGATCCCGGAGGAAAGGGAAGAGACAGGAGTGATGCCTGATGCTGGTGAAGGAAGTAAGGAAGATCAATGACCGGAAGCGGAAGGTCCTGTTTGAGGATGGGTTTTCTTTCGTTCTTTACAGCGCGGAGATCCACAGATTTCAGATCCGCTCAGGAGAGGATGTTCCGGAGGAAGTCATCCGTCAGATCTGTGAGGAGATCCTGAAGAAGCGGTCCAGGCTCAGATGCCTGAATCTGCTTAAGACATCGGACCGCACCGTAAGCTGGCTGAAGGAAAGACTCATACGTGACGGATATCCGGAGGAGATCACGCAGCAGGCTCTGGATTATGCCGCTTCTTTTCACTATACAGATGACCTGCGCTACACGCGGAATTATATCCGTCAGTGTGCGGGGAGAAAGAGCATAAAACAGATCGAATATGAACTGATCAATAAGGGCGTGGACCGTGAGACGGTCCGCGCTGCTCTTTTGGAGGCCCGGGAACAGGATTCTGATTTTGAAGCAGAGGCGATCCGCGCACTTGCGAGGAAGAGAGGCTTTGATCCGGAACGGGCCGGGAGAGAGGAATACGCGAAGTTTGTCCGCCATCTGAGCGCGAAGGGATTCGGGATGGAGACCATCCGGCGGGTTACAGGTCACACCCCGGCGTAATCTTTCATTCCGGGGAACCTGATTTTGCATTGACATAAGGGGAGTTTTTCATTATGATAATTGCGTTGTAAAATCAATGCTGATCCTGAACGTGGTACAAGGTGATGTGGATGATTCCACGCTGCGGAAGGGATCTGACGTCGGTTTTGCGGCAGAACAACTAAATATTTGTTTTAAGGAGGTGCTCCTGTTGTGGTTACTACAGTAATTGCGGTTCTGATTGCTGTTGCTGCTGCACTGGTTATCGCGATCCC
>CACXFW010000134.1 GCA_902767065.1 uncultured Lachnospiraceae bacterium
GCTGCGTCTGTAACAGACGCGGGCGGGAAATCCTCGAAGGAAGGATGAGTATGGGGCTGTTTGAAAAGAAAGTGCCGGTCTTTCGCAAGAGGGATCAGGAGACGCAGGGAAAGATACGCAAAGCCCTGGATCAGGCTGGAATCTGGAACCGATGCACACATTTTGAGCAGGAGGAGATTCCGGTCGGCGGTTACAGCGCGATGGATCCGCGCAATTAC
Organism: uncultured Lachnospiraceae bacterium; assembly: GCA_902767065.1. Classification (GTDB taxonomy): domain Bacteria; phylum Bacillota; class Clostridia; order Lachnospirales; family Lachnospiraceae; genus Porcincola. Next base: position 219 of record CACXFW010000134.1, read on the forward strand.
TCTTCGAAGGGAAGGATTGACCGCGAGGTCTATGCGGTCTATGTGAAGGAAAGGGAACTGGAGCGCGCGAAAAGCGTGATCCATGATGCCGGTCTCGTCGCTGAGGTAATGAGCCCGAAGGAGCTGACTTCCCAGGCAGCCAGGAAAGCCCGGAACCGGAAGTATTGAACCTTTGACCGGAAGCACAGCGGAGTGTGTAGAGATGGGAAAACAGAACACTGACAACACAGAAGAGATGATCCGTCAGATCCGGGAGACAAGGAAGAACCTTGCCGCCAGTCTGTACAACGATTTTTTTGCTGCAGGAAACCAGCCAGCGGGGGAAACAGCATCTTCGGATCATCCTGCTGAGGCAGGGAGCGCAGCTGCTGCGCCAAAGAAGGCGAAGCCTCCTGTCCAGGCTGCCACAGGACCGGAGCCAAAGGCACAGCAGGAGATTCCCGTAAAAGCGGAGCCTCAGGAGGATCCGATGGAGACGCTTCAATCCCTGATCGGTCTTGAGAAAATCAAGCATGACGTGAAGGAGCTTACGGATTTCGCCAAGATCCAGAAGGCACGGCAGGAAGCCGGACTGAAAACGGTTCCGGTCTCCCTGCATCTGGTATTTACGGGTAATCCCGGGACCGGGAAGACGACAGTTGCAAGGATCCTCGCGAAGCTGTACCAGAAGATCGGGGTTCTGTCCCAGGGACAGCTGATCGAGGTCGACCGTTCGGGACTCGTAGCGGGATATGTCGGGCAGACCGCGCTCAAGACGCAGGAGCAGATTCAGAAGGCGCTGGGCGGCGTTCTGTTTATTGATGAGGCCTACACGCTTGCGTCCAAGACAGATGACTTCGGCCAGGAGGCGATCGATACGATTCTGAAGGCGATGGAGGATCACAGGGATGACCTGATTGTGATCGTTGCCGGATATACAGAACCGATGGAACGTTTTATCAACAGCAATCCGGGCTTGAAGAGCCGGTTTAACAAATATATCGAGTTTCCGGATTATACCATTGACGAGCTGATGGCAATCTTCGATCAGAATCTGGGAAAAAATGACTATATCATAGACGAATCCGCCAGGGGCCATGTGAGAGAAAAACTCACACTGATGAAGCTCTCCAACCCTGAGAACTTCGCGAATGCCCGCGCGGTCCGTAATCTGTTTGAGGAAATCATCACAAACCAGGCCAGCAGGATTGCGGCGATGGAGAAGCCTTCCAAAGAAGATCTGAAGCGGCTCACGAATGAGGATCTGACAGATGAGGAAGATGAGAAACTCTCTGCCATCGCCCTGGCCGACACGCTTTCCTCCGGCGCGCTGACAGCCGAGAGGGAAGAATCTGCGAAAGAACAGCGGCCCCTGGACGAGGTGAAGGAACCGGCGCCGGAAAAGGCACAGCCGGAGAAGCCGGAGCCTGAAGAGACATCGTCGGAAAAGCCACCGCAGGAGGACGCATGATGAGACCGGAAGACCTGAGACTGATTCTTGCGTCGGGTTCTCCCAGAAGGACTCAGCTTCTGAACACAGCGGGACTCTCACATGAGGTGATCGTATCCGGCGCGGATGAGGAGGTTGAAGAATCAGACCCGCGCCATCTTGTGGAGAAGCTCTCGGAAAGGAAGGCGGAGGAGGTCTATGAAAGGATCTCTCATACGCAGGATTTCGCCGTGATCGGCGCGGATACGGTTGTCGCCCGGGATGGCGTGATCCTCGGGAAACCATCGGATGCGGAAGAAGCGGCAGACATGCTGAGGCTGCTTTCCGGAAGAAGCCACCACGTGTATACCGGTGTCACACTTCACGGGATGAGAAACGGCAGGGAGCGCGTGAGAACCTTTTCCGAGGAGAGCCTCGTATACGTCGCGCCGCTGTGCGAGGAAGAGATCGCAGATTACATTGCCTCAGGGGAGCCGATGGATAAGGCAGGCGCATATGGCATCCAGGGACTGTTCTGCAGGTACATTACACACATTGAGGGAGATTATTTCAACATTGTGGGACTGCCTGTTGGCAGAGTGTACCGGGAGCTGAAGGCCTTTCTGGAAGCCCC
>CACXFW010000135.1 GCA_902767065.1 uncultured Lachnospiraceae bacterium
CCCCTGGAACCGCTCAGATCCGTCAGATAAGCAAGCTTATCTGACTGGATCATGAGCAATTCCAGGAGGTGCTGAATAATTACGAATTAAGAAAGAAGAGAATAGTTATATGCGTTTATTTGTGGCAATCGGTCTTTCGGATGAGATCAGAAAAACACTGACGGGTACCCTTCATGAGATGAAGCAGAAAGGGATCAAGGGAAATTACCAGCCTGTCGGAAACCTTCATCTGACCCTTGCGTTTCTGGGAGAGGTCAGGAATTCCAGCCAGGTGTCGGAGGCTTTGCAAAGCGTTCAGTACAAACCCTTCCGGCTGGGACTGGACGATCTGGGCAGCTTCGGGGATATTCTCTGGATGGGAGTAAAGGGAAACCAGGCATTGAATAGTGTGGCCAGAGATGTTCGAAGCGCGCTGGATGCGGCCGGAATCTCCTATGACACGAAGAAGTTTACGCCGCATATCACGCTGATCCGGAAGATGACGGGAAACTGGAAGCAGATCACACCGCCCAGAGGCGAGATGATGGTCAGGAAGATCTCCCTGATGAAATCCGAGCAGAAGGACGGGAGAATGGTTTACACACAGATCGATTCTTTCTGAACATGCCGGAATGGATTCGGCGCAGATAACGCCGCACGTGCGGGCGCAGTTTTGCGGATGACGGAATGGATGGCGTACAGCGAAACAGGACGGATGACGGAATTGACACTCGTACAGCGAAGCAGGATGGATGAAGGAATGGATGGCGTACAGCGAAGCGGGATGTGAGGCATATGAAGAATGACGGAACCTTCGGGATTAACATGAAACAGTACTGCCGGCTGCATGAATCAGCAGTCAGGGCAGCACTGGAGGAGAACCGGATTACGGCAGAGTTTCTGTCTGCGCATCAGGAGAAGGTTCGCATCGTTCAGCATGAACGGCTTGTCCATCTGATCGTAACCGTCATGGTTGTGTTCGTGGAGCTTTTTGTTGTCGATCTGGTAGTGCTTCATCCGGAGCTGGGGATCCTGCCGCCCCTGATCATGCTGGGGCTAGCCGTGCTGCTCGGGTTCTATTTCTACCACTACTTTTTCCTGGAGAACACCGTGCAGCGGTGGTATCGGCTGGAAGAAGAACTGAGGAGAAACTGCGATAACTGACCGGTAACTTAAGACCCGCAGATTCATTACTCATATATCCTGCGTGTCTTTTGCACCGATTGCGGCAGTTCCAGATCATTTCCGCCTGTACGGTTGCCACAATCTTACATGAGCACCCTCCAATCTCCTTATTCACCGATGATCTGAATCTGGCAGGAGCGCATGGTTTCGAGCGCGGCCAGATGCTTCCCGGGTGTGACACCGGCGCAGCAGGAAGCATCCACACAGATCGGAACTTCCGGCATCATTGCCTTAAAGAGGAGTGCGTTGCAGACAACGCAGATATCCGTACACAGACCAATCAGCTCCAGCCGGATCTCTTCCTTCCCGGACAATTCCTTCAGATCTGAAGCCAGCTGTATGCTTCCAAAGGCTGGTTTCTCATAGATTCTGGCATCTTTAAGCAGCGCGGCGATATCCGGGCGGATCTGCCATCCCTTTGATCCTTTGATGCAATGTGGGACCGGAAGATACTTGCCTTCCTGCGTTTCCGGATACCGGTCAGTGTGCGTATCCATGGTTGCGATCACATCCTCCGGGGGATAGGAGCGGATCTTTTCTTTTACAGCCTCTACGATCGAGACGGCTTGACTTGTTCCAAGCGCGGCATCGATAAAATCATTCTGCATGTCAATCACGATCAGCAGCTTTCTCATGGCATTTTGCCCCCTTTCAAACTGTTTCCTTCACGAATCTGTGCCTGGCAGGTTTGAAGCCGGCACTCACAATCCGGATCTTCAGCCGGTCTGTGACAGGGAATGCCGGCGACCGGCTCTGCATACTGTACCATATCCTTATCGGTCTGTCACGAAGCGACAGGAACTTGCACCTTCCTGCCTGAAAATGTATAATGAATGTAATTATTCAGCACCCCCACTTACCCGGAACGCTTCGCGATTTTCATTGTGGGCGGTCAGGGGTGCTGAATAGATCATGAATACCATATTGCACTGCTGCGATGAAAAACATTTGTCCTTCTGCTGATGTGCATCGTATGAACAGGCAGAACCGGAAAAAACAAATCCGGTGCAGCAGATCAGTTCGTTCACATTGTGATCCCGGACAGAAGGCCGGGCAGAGTTTCCCGGACATCAGGGTGCGGACAGAAATATCCCAAACAGAAGGTTCCGGGAAGAGAAAGGAGTATTATTATGTCAGAAGAGAAGAAGAATATCAACGAGGAACAGGAACTTGATGTGAATGCCGGTTATGGCGGAAGCCAGGGGTTTTGGATGACCGTTGGAAATTGCAATGGCAGCTATCTTGCCCTCAGACCTGAGCCGGTCTGGAATCAGTATAGTGAGCTTGCCCAGATGTGGCCGGGACAGACTGTCTTCACGTATGGTGCAACCACAAGGGGAACAGGGCTGAATGGAGTTCCATGCTCCTATACTTATGTACAGTACCAGGATACCTGGGGATGGGCGAACAGTTCTTTCCTCCGGTACTGATGACAGGATCTCCTGCATAAAAGGCAGATCCGAAAAAGAGACAGATCCGAAAGCAGGATCAGAAGAATATACACCGGGCCGGTACCTGCAGCAGGCGGGTGCCGGTTTTCTTTCGTTGGCATCCACATGGTTTTTCGTTACTGGCACAGGGCTGGCCGGGGTATGACCTGTAACGGGTTTTCTGCTCCGGGGACTGGACGGAGGAAAATTCTATCCGGAGTTACTATTCACAGCCCCTCCACCCACAGACCTCAGACCATCCGTGCTTCGCACGTATGCCGCGTCTTACAACGCTCCTGTCTGAGGCTGCAGGGGAGGTTCCATCTTCGCAGGCCTTGTCTGCCTGCGAAGATGGCTGCTTACATGCAGGCATGACGCATTCATCTTCGCAGGCAGACAGGCTGTGAATCGTAATTATCCGGAAAAAAATATCTGGAAATCCCTATTGTCCTTCCCGTTATTGTATAATGGATGTATCTGCTTACGGCGTGGCGCATGCATTTTCAAAGACCCCGTATCTATACGGAGATTTCTATGGAGATCTATACGGAGATCCCTGCACAGAGAGGAGGAAGAATATGTCAGACCCGAGAAAACTGTTAAGCCGCGGCAGGATGGACAGCCATACCTGCATTCTCTGCCATGACGCTCCCTGCAGCAAGGCCTGTGACCGATGTGATCCGGCGAGGATTCTGAGAGCTCTTCGATTCGACAACACAGATGGAGCGGCGGACCTTCTGCCGGATGATTATGACCGCTCGTGGACACAAGAGGCGGAGAATGCCTGCCCGGCCGGCGTGATGATCGGAGAGATCCTGGAGGATCTGAAGAGAAGGAAACCAGATCTGGAGGGAACTGCCGGCACGGACAAGGTGGATCTTTCCTGTGATCTGTGCGGGGTAAAGATGGAGAATCCCTTCCTGCTGTCCTCGTCCATCGTGGCGAGCACCTATGACATGTGCGCGCGTGCATTTGAGATGGGATGGGCAGGGGCTGCCTTTAAGACAATCTCCATGATGACCATGCATGAGGCTTCCCCGAGATTCTCCTGTGTGCGGGAGCCCAGAGGTGACTGGTACGGATTCAAAAACATCGAACAGCTTTCGACCTATACTGTCGAACAGAATATGGAATGCATCCGGAAGCTGAAACAGAACTATCCGTCCAAAGTGATCGTCGCATCCATTATGGGAAGAAACGAGGTGGAATGGGAGGAGCTTGCGCGAAGGTGCACCGAGGCGGGGGCTGATGTGATCGAGTGCAATTTCTCCTGCCCGAATATGGAGACACGGGGAACCGGCTCGGACATCGGGCAGGATCCGGACGCGGTGCGCCGTTTTACAGCGGCGGTCAGACGCGGAACAAGGATTCCCGTTCTTGCGAAAATGACGCCGAATATCACCGATATCACGGTCCCCGCAGCCGCCGCGCTAGACGGCGGCGCTGACGGGATTGCCGCGATCAATACCATCAAGTCTGTCACCGGCGTCAATCTGGATACAATGGTCGCGTTTCCGGCCGTGCATGGGAAGTCGATTGTCGGCGGATACTCCGGCCGCGCCGTAAAGCCGATTGCGCTCAGGCACATTGCGATGCTGGCTTCCTGTGACCGGATCAAGGACAGTCATATCAGCGGTATGGGCGGGATCGTCACCTGGAAGGACGCGGTGGAGTTCCTGCTCCTGGGAGCAGATTCCCTGCAGATTACGACAGCTGTCATGGAATACGGGTACCGGATTATAGATGATCTTATCTGGGGTCTGAAGATCTATCTGGCACAGCGTAATTACCGGTCCGTGAAGGAGGTTTTCCGGAGCAGCCTTCCGAATCTGGTGGAAAATGACATGCTGGAACGGGATACGATCGTGTTTCCCAGATTCAATAAAGAGAAATGTATCGGATGCGGACGCTGCTATCTAAGCTGCCGGGACGGCGGCCACCAGGCGATTTCCTTTGACCCTGAGACCAGAACGGTGACGCTGCACGGGAGCAGATGCGTTGGCTGCCAGCTGTGCTCACTGGTCTGCCAGACCGGCGCGATCCGGCAGTCGAAGCGGGTCCAGCCGCGAAGGAAACAGTGAGGCACAATGATAAGGGTATGAAGAGAAGAATTCTAATCACAAACGACGATGGGATCCATGCGGACGGGATCGTGCGGCTTGCAAAAGCGGCTGTGAAGTTCGGCGATGTCTGGCTGGTTGCGCCCCATGATCAGAGAAGCGCATGTTCGCATAGCATTATTCTCACCGAGCCTCTGGAGATTCGGCCCATCCGGTTCGAGGTGGAGGGCGTCAATGCATTTTCCTGCAGCGGAATGCCCGCGGACTGTGTGAGGATTGCGGGCAAAACTGTGATGGACGCTCCTCCGGATGTGGTTCTGTCCGGGATCAACTATGGATACAATGCTGCGACAGACATCCAGTATTCCGCGACGGTGGGCGCTGCCTTCGAGGCGTCCTTCCAGGGATATCAGGGGGTCGCGCTGTCTGAGGAAGAGGGATCTGGTCATGAAGTGACGGATGCGTATCTGGAACAGGTGCTGGAGGAGGTGATCCATGAGCCGCATGGTCCGGGAATGATCTGGAACGTAAACTTTCCGGGCTGCCCATTGTCTGAATGCAAGGGAATCTGGAGAGACAGGAAGGTGTCTCAGAAGGTTGTCTATGATGACCGGTATGAGGTTGTGGAAGAGCTTCCGCAGGGCGCGGTCCGGTACCGGGTACACGGCTATCTGAAATGTGAGGCGGAGGAAGGCACGGACTATCATGCGCTCCTTTGCGGCGCGGTTTCGATCGGAAAGATCAGGAATATCTGCTGAGGATCTTAGGGGAAGTCTCAGCCCGGTACGATGGTCCTGAGGGACAGAAGAGGAAAAGGGAGGAAGTGGTCAGTAATGCAATACAGGAAGGATCGATATGGGAACGAGCTGTCAGTTCTGGGATTTGGCTGCATGCGTTTTCCCCGTTCAGGCGGCAAGATTGACAAGGAGGCCACCGAGAAGCTGCTGATGCGTGCCTATGAAGCGGGCGTCAATTATTATGACACGGCTTATATCTACGGCGGAAGCGAGGAGACCATCGGTGAGATCTTTGAGAAGCATCATATCCGTGACGATATCAATATCGCGACAAAACTGCCGCATTACCTGATCCGCTCCCGGGAGGGACTGGACAAATACTTCGCGGAACATCTGCGCAGGCTCCGCACGGGATATATCGATTATTATCTCATGCATATGCTGAATGATATCAGCGCCTGGGAGAAGCTGAAGAATCTTGGAATCGAGGAGTGGCTTGAAGAAAAGAAGGCTGCCGGACAGATCCGGCAGGTAGGGTTTTCCTATCACGGAAACAGCGATATGTTCTGCAAGGTTCTTGACGCGTATGACTGGGACTTCTGCCAGATCCAGTATAACTACATGGATGAGCACACGCAGGCGGGCAGGGAAGGCCTTACCTATGCGCACAGCAAGGGAATTCCGGTTGTGATCATGGAACCTTTGCGCGGCGGAAGACTGGCGACAAGGCTGCCGAAGGATGCCGTACAGATATTCCGCCAGCACAGCGCGCACCACAGCCCGGCCCAGTGGGCGCTTATGTGGCTGTGGGACCAGAAGGAAGTCACCGTGGTTCTGTCCGGCATGAAATCGATGGACATGCTCAATGAAAACATCCGTACCGCGCGCCACGGGCTCCCCGGCGTACTTGCTGACGAGGACCGGGAGATGCTGGAATCGGTAGGCGCTGCCATCAATTCGAAGATGAAAGTCGGCTGTACCGCCTGCCATTATTGCATGCCGTGCCCGCAGGGGGTTGACATCCCCGGGACATTTTCCGCCTATAACCGCTGTTACAGCGAGGGAAAGGCGGCCGGAAGGCGCGAATACCTGATGACGACCGCCATGCGCAAGGACAGCACCTCCGCTTCCCAGTGCATCGAGTGCGGAAAATGCGAGCGCCACTGCCCGCAGCATATAGAGATCCGTCAGGAGCTGAAGAATGCCAGAAAGGTGCTTGAGACTCCGGTCTACAAGGTGGCGAAGACGGGCGTGCGTGTATTGCATATCTATGGATGACCGGATCGGCGGGAGAGATGAAGTATGAGCCTGTTATATGCCCTTGAGAGTCTGAGGGTTCCGTTTCTGAATTACTTCTTCCTGGGGATCACTTATCTGGGGATGGAAGCGCTGTCCTTCGTCGTGTTTTTTATTTACTACTGGTGCATCAATAAGATGGGGGGCTATTTTATTCTGGCGAACTGCCTGATCGGCACCGGGATCAATCAGACCTTCAAGATGGTGTTCCGGATCCCGAGACCCTTTGTGAGGGATCCGGACTTCACCATTGTGGAAGAAGCAAGGCCAACCACGGGAGGGTTTTCCTTTCCGAGCGGGCACACACAGAATGCGACTTCCCTGTACGGGTCAATCGCAGTTATCAGGAATCAGAGTCTGATACGGATCCTCTGTGCGATCATGATTGTGCTGGTTGCCTTCTCCCGGCTTTATCTGGGCGCGCACCATCCGTCGGATGTGCTCGGAGGGTTTGCGATCGGAATCGCGGTTCTGATCGCCATGACATTTGTGTTTCGGAGAATCTGGAACCATCCGAACATGCTTCCCGCTTTGTTCGGCGTGACCGGAGGGATCATGGTTGTGGCAGGCCTTCTCTTCGAATCCGGTCTGGCCGGCGGGGGCGCGGATCCGGAGGTGATGGCGGATTCACTGAAGGCATACTATATCAGCGCGGGCTGTATTCTGGCTGCGGCAGTGTGCGAACCGATTGAGAGAAAGTATATCTCGTTTGATACGAAGGCGGTCTGGTGGGCACAGATCCTGAAGGCAGCCATCGGGATGGGATTGACCGGCGCGCTGATCCTGTTGATGAAGTATCCGGCAGACGCGCTGTTTGGCGGCCTCGGGATCCGGTACACGTTCTGGTTCTTTGTCCCGACCGCTTTCGGGATCTGCATCTGGCCGATGAGTTTCAGGTGGTTTGCGTCACGGTGAGGTTGATGGAGGAGGCAGGAAGCAATGGAGTATTATGATGAAATGAATGAGCAGACGAAGCGTGGCCACGGCACCCTCGCTTTGATTATCGGGATTGCGGGACTTTTGATTACTCTGTTTGTCGGCGGGACATTCGGAGTGTTTGGCATCGTACCGGGTACCATTCTGTCGGTTCTTGCGATCGTCCTCGGGATTTTGTCGATCCGCGCGACACGCGCCCGTTCGGGAAAGGGCGGGGTGATCATCGGGTTCATCGCGATCCTGTTCAGCATCCTGATCAGCGGAATGGTATTCGCGCTGGGGTCATTTCTCAGATCGGACGAAGTCAGGGAATCGATCCCGACACTGTCAGCTTACTC
>CACXFW010000136.1 GCA_902767065.1 uncultured Lachnospiraceae bacterium
ATGCCGGAGGATGGCGGTATGGTTCTGATCGGTGAGGTCTCCCGCTGCAATGATGATAACACGGACAACTATTTCTACGACAAGATCGGACGTTTTCCGAAGATCGAGGAGGATGAGGAACCTTACCGTCTGCTCTGCACAGAGTATCCGGATGCGTAAAGGCAAGGCGCCCTTCCGTATTCCCCCGGATTCAGAGACAGGAGTGCCGGTTTCCATTCTTGCCCGGACAGAGTCTGAAAAGAACCCGGAAGCGAAGGAAGCGCCCAAAACATAAGCGTTTTGGGCGCTTCCTCAATCTGGGAGGTAAGACTGTGATTCAGGATGGATTAACGGATGAAGCTGCTGTTCACCCATCCCCAGTTGCCGTTGAAGTACACATAGGTGTAATTGCAGGGGATTCCATACAGGCCGGTTCCGTTTGTGGTCGCACCGTAGGTGAACACCGAATTTCCAGGATACAGTTTTGCGATCTCATGGTCATTGTCCCAAACCGGCTGTGGTCTCAGGGCAAGGTATCCACCGCCGCAATCTCCAACTGTCATGTAGCAGCCCTTGCTGCTGCCGGCCCCGCCGCTCACATTTTCCAGCCCCTGTCCGTCCACAATGATCTTATTTTCGTCTGCCATGATAGATTCTCCTTTATTCGCTCAGATGCGTTCGTATCAGTATTTTGTTTGATCTGCCGGAACTTTTTTCCCGGTCTGACTGTTGATACGAATCGTTTCCGGAAAGGGCTTAAATGTGTTCTGCCGTACAGGCTGGAAATGCTGTTGCCAACGCATATGCCGCGTTTTGCGCAGTTTATGCAATCGGCCGGATTGCATAAGGCGTGCGGCAGCTTTCACTGTCTTCCACTGCGCCCAGTGGCAGACGCGCAGCGAAGGTCTGATATGAATTGCCTCTGCAGATTCTTCTATGGAAAATGGGTACATGAAAATGGAACAATATCAGGTTACCGGTATGAGCTGTGCCGCCTGCTCCAGCCGGATAGAAAAGGCGGTATCAGGGGTTCCGGGAGTGACCTCCTGCGCGGTGAGTCTGCTGACGAACTCCATGGGAGTGGAAGGGACAGCTTCTCCTTCTGATATCATATCTGCCGTGGAGGCTGCCGGATACGGAGCATCCCTCAGGAAGGCGGAAGGGAAGACTTCTTCCGGGGAGTCTCCTTCCTGGGCTGATGCCGATGCATTGAAGGATCGTGAAACGCCCAGGCTCAGGAAACGGCTTCTGTTCTCCGTGCCGATTCTTCTGGTCCTGATGTATTTTTCCATGGGACATGGCATGTGGGGTTTTCCGGCACCGGCGGCATTTGACAATCTGGTGTTTCTCGGCGTGTTTGAGCTTCTGCTGGCGGAAGCCGTGATGATCATCAATCAGAAGTTCTTCACGTCCGGCTTTTCTGCCCTGTTTCACAGGGCACCCAACATGGATACGCTGGTTGCGCTCGGCTCCGGCGCCTCCTTTGCCTATTCGCTTGCAGAGCTGTTTCTGATGATCCTTGCCCAGGGCCAGGGGCATCACGACGTTGTCATGAAGTACGGGATGAACCTGTATTTTGAGTCGGCGGCGATGATCCCGACGCTGATTACGGTCGGGAAGATGCTGGAAGCGATGTCAAAGGGACGGACGACGGATGCGCTGAAGGGCCTGATGAAGCTGGCGCCGAAGACGGCGGTCGTTCTGCGGGACGGGGTTGAGACCAGGGTCGGGATCGAGGAGGTGCAGACCGGAGAGATCTTCGTGGTCCGCCCCGGCGAACAGATTCCGGTGGACGGGGTGATCCTGAAGGGGATGACCGCTGTCAACGAGTCCGCGCTGACCGGAGAAAGCATTCCCGTAGATAAAACCCAGGGCGACCAGGTTTCCGCTGCCACGATGAATCAGCAGGGGTATATCGAGTGCCGCGCGACCCGTGTGGGAGAGGATACGACTCTGGCGCAGATCATCCGCACGGTATCTGACGCCGCTGCGACGAAGGCGCCTCTGGCCCGGATTGCGGACAGGGTTTCCGGGATCTTTGTTCCCACGGTGATCATCCTGGCCCTTCTGACAATGGCCGGCTGGCTCATCGCCGGGAAACCATTTTCCTTTGCGATCGCGCGCGGAATCTCCGTGCTGGTGATCAGCTGCCCCTGCGCGCTGGGACTTGCGACTCCTGTCGCCGTCATGGTCGGAAGCGGCGTCGGAGCGAAAACAGGGATTCTGTATAAGACGGCAGCAGCCCTGGAAGGCGCAGGCAGGACACAGATGATTGCGCTGGATAAGACCGGAACCGTGACAGAGGGCGAACCTTGCGTGACAGACGTGATTCCCTTTGGGATGGATCCGGATGCGCTCCTTTCTCTGGCTGCCTCACTGGAGAAAAACAGTGAGCATCCATTGGCGAAGGCGGTGAGCGCTAAGGCGAAGGGATGCCCGCTCCAGGAGGTTTCCGATTTCGAGGCGCTTCCCGGCCATGGCCTTCGCGCGCTCCTTTCGGGGAAGGAGCTTCTGGGAGGAAGCCTGAGATATCTTTCTTCCAAAGGACTGGTCAATGCGTCTTTTTCGGCGAAGGCAGACGCTCTGGCCGGGGAAGGCAAAACACCGCTTCTGTTCGCGTATGACGGAAAGCTTGCAGGGATCATCGCAGTCGCTGATCCCATTAAGGAGGATTCTGCGCAGGCGATCTCGCAGCTTCGGAACATGGGAATCCAGACGGTGATGCTGACCGGAGACAATGAACGGACAGCCGGAGCGATCAGCCGGCAGGCTGGCGTGGACCAGGTGGTCGCTGGCGTCCTGCCGGACGGCAAGGCGGATGTGATCCGGCGCCTTAAGTCCCTGGGGAAGGTTGCCATGGTGGGCGACGGGATCAATGACGCTCCTGCGCTGACCGTGGCAGACAACGGCATCGCGATCGGCGCGGGAACGGATGTAGCCATCGATGCGGCGGATATCGTCGTGATGAAAAGCCGCCTGACCGATGTGACGGCAGCGATCCGCCTGAGCAGGGCCACGATCCGCAATATTCATCAGAACCTCTTCTGGGCATTTTTCTATAACGCGATCTGTATCCCGCTTGCCATGGGGCTGTACGGAATCGAGATGAAGCCCATGTACGGCGCGGCGGCCATGGCACTGTCGAGTTTTTTCGTATGCATGAATGCGCTTCGGCTGAATCTGGTTGATCCGCATGATGCAGGCCATGATAAAAATGTAAATTCAATTCCCGCAGAAGCGCTTGGACAGATCGTTGATGCGGAGACAAAAAAGGAGGAAAACAAAATGACAAAGACACTGAAGGTAGAAGGAATGATGTGCGCTCACTGCGAGGCTCGTGTGAAGAAAACACTTGAGGCAATTCCGGGCGTCGAAAGCGCTGTGGCTGATCATACCCTGGGCACGGCGGTAGTTACCCTGACCGCTCCGGTTGAAGAGGAAGTGCTTCGCGCGGCGGTGGAAGCGCAGGATTATAAAGTCCTTGGCGTGGAATAAATCAGCGTTTCCTAACCGGCCTTATAGCTGGTTCCAAGCAGGGAATATCCGTCTTTTCCCTTTGCTTTTGTCTTATACAGATACTGATCCGCCGCTTTGTACAGTGATTCATAGTCCGGATAGCTGCCATCGTTGATGGCGCCGCCGACGCTGACTGTCACGAAGCGGCCGTCTTTTTTGCTGATCATAATCGCCCGGATCGCTTCGCCCAGCTGCTCCAGCCTTTTGCAGCTCACCGCGTAATCTACCATCCCCAACGCGTAGACGATAAACTCATCGCCGCCCATGCGCATGACAATATCCGTCTGCTTGAAGGAGGCCTGCAGGGTTTTTGCAACTTCTTTCAGGATATCGTCTCCCTTCTGATGCCCGTAACAATCATTGACGATTTTGAAATCATCGATATCAATAATCATAAATGTGCCGGATTCATGCTGTTCCACGCAGCTGCGGATCAGCGCCGAGCCTCCGCCGCGGTTATAGATTCCTGTCAGGGGATCATGGTCAGCCACAATCTGGGTGGACTTTCTTATCTGGACAGACCGGCATCTGGAGTGAGAATAATGGCAGGAAAAAACGCTGGACAGGAAGGTGACAGAGAGAATCCGGATCAGATTCCGTGTGCGGATTGCTTCGTCAGCCACGTGCAGGTTAAAGAAAAATGCAAGGATTCCGGCCACAAGAACAATCAGAAGCAGCTTCCATGGCTTGTCAAAGACCAGCGGCGGCAGCAGTGCCAGCATGATCAGAAAGAGAAAGGCGGATGTTCTGACCCCGGGGAAATAGTCTACAAAGGCGATGAGAATCAGCATCGCCAGTATCATCAGCTCCATCTCGACAGTGATATGCTCTTTCAGGGAAGTCCAGTTGACAAACGTGAACGCGAGGAAGAAAACAAAGAATCCGCAGCCGATGATCATTTCATTTCTCGGATTCCCGAGAAATACTTTCTCCAGCACAATCAGAAAGATGCTGTTCAGCAAACCTGCGAGAAGGATCAGCCTCACCGTTTTCTGGTTTTCGACTTTGGCAACCTCCGGATCAGGCTCGATATCCATGTAATCTCTGATTTTCGACCATATACTCTTCCACATATTCCCCACCCAAAGAAAATCCCTGAATATACAGGACAGCCGGTCATTCTGCACAGGATGGCCGGCCGCTTTTCATACAATTAAGGCATCCGCCCAATATCCTGGATATACTCCTGATCCGCCTGACAGGCAGGCCTGCCGGCCTGGAATGATGAGTATTTCCAGGGGATGCCGGATCATTGCATCCATTATAGCATTTCCGCCTGAGATTCACTATAGCATATTGAAGATATCTATGCCAATCTGACCAACCTTGTGGTAAAATATGGATGTCTGTTCGTCACAAATGATGACTACAGCCAACGGCAAAGGAAAAATCTTATACCTGTGCGGTTGCCATGCGGTTCTTGATTCTGTGCTCGATTTATCGAAGCACAGAATCAAG
>CACXFW010000137.1 GCA_902767065.1 uncultured Lachnospiraceae bacterium
ACTGAAGTTCACAGTGGAAATGAAAAGCGTCAACCACAGGTATCTTGACTCCAATGTCCGGATTCCGAAGGAATACGCGTATCTGGACACGTCAATCCGCTCCGAACTGAAGCAATTCCTCGGCAGAGGCAAGGTGGATGTATTTATCACATACGAAATCATCGGTGAAGCCGAATACAATCTTCAGTTCAATGAGCATCTCGCCCAGGAATATGTGGATGCCTACGCAAGAATGGCAGAGCGCTTTCATCTGGAGAATGACCTCACCGCCGCAAGGCTCGGCGCGCAGCCGGAGATCTTCCGCCTGAGAGAAGATTCCATGGACGAGGAAGAAGTCTGGTCTGTCCTGAAGATGGCGCTGGATCAGGCTCTTGCCATGCTCGTCGAAGCAAGGAAGCGGGAGGGGAATAACCTGAAGGCGGATCTGATGCAGAAGCTGGAGCGTATGGGAGAGCTCGTGGAAGGGATCGAGAAGCGGTATCCGGAGATCATTTCCGCATACGAAGACCGCCTGAAAGAGAAGATCAGGACGCTTCTGGAAGACAGCCAGATCGATGAGAGCCGCCTCGCCGCCGAGGTCGTGCTCTTTGCTGACAAGCTTGCGACGGATGAAGAGACGGTGCGGCTGAAGAGCCACATCGATACCATGAAGAAAGAGCTGGAAAAGGGCGATGACATCGGACGGAAGCTGGATTTCATCGCGCAGGAGATGAACCGGGAGGCGAACACGATCCTGTCCAAGGCAAATGACCTTGAGACAAGCAACCTCGCGATCGACCTCAAGACCATCATCGAGAAGATCCGGGAACAGGTACAGAACATTGAATAGTCAGTTTATCAATGTCGGGTTTGGCAATCTGGTGAATGCGGAAAAGATTATCTCCATCGTAAGCCCGGACGCGGCGCCGATCAAGCGCCTGGTCCAAAGGGCGAAGGAACAGGATAAGGTCATTGACGCTACGGCCGGCCGGAAGACAAAGGCTGTAATTGTATGTGAAAACGACAGAATCGTACTCTCAAGCCTCGTCCCTGATACGATCGGAAGAAGGCTTGTCGGAGCGCCCGCACTGATCGGGCAGGGAGGCTGAAAGCATGAAGACAAGAGGAAACCTGATCGTTCTTTCCGGCTTTGCCGGTGTTGGCAAGGGTACCGTACTGAGATCTTTGTTCGAGACGCGGGAAGGCTACGCCTACTCGGTATCCGCTACGACCCGCTCACCCCGGCCCGGGGAGGTGGATGGCGTCCACTACTTTTTCGTTACAAAGGAAAGGTTCGAGGAGATGATCGAAAACGACGAGCTGCTCGAGCACGCCAGCTATGTCGGAAACTATTACGGAACGCCGCGTGATTATGTGGAGAAGAAGCTGGACGAAGGCTTTGACGTGATCCTTGAGATTGAAGTGCAGGGGGCGTTGAACATTAAGAAGAAGGTTCCTGATGCCATTTTAATCTATATGCTTCCGCCCGCAGCGAAAGTCCTGTATGAAAGGCTCAGGCACAGGGGAACCGAGACCGATGAAGTGATCGCTAAACGCATGAAGCGTGCCGCGGAGGAAGCACAGAGCGTTTCGAAGTACGATTATATCATTGTGAATCGTGACGCAGATGAATGCGCCGCGCAGCTTGACACGCTGATCCGCGCCCAGCGCCAGAGCGTGAGGAGCAATCTCCCGTTTATCGAAAAGCTGCAGGAAGAATTCAGAGAATTATCAGAAAAGGAGTAATAACCATTATGCTGCATCCGTCTTATACCGAACTTATGAAGATCATCAATCAGGATTCCGAGGATGATACCCCGGTAATCAACTCCCGCTATTCGATTGTCATGGCGACGGCAAAGCGTGCCAGGCAGATCATTGCGGAGGAGGGCGGAGCCCTTCCCGGAGGAAAGAAGCCGCTCTCTGAAGCGGTCAGTGAACTGGAGGACGGCCTGATCCGGATCGTATCCAAGGATGAAAGTCTTGAGGACGCAAAAGAGATCTGCGAGATGGCGGACCGCTTTGTCGCGGAAAATGTACCGACAGCCCGGCAGGCCAGGGAAATCCTTGACGAAAGAGCCCAGGAGGCGGAAGGGGATCAGTGATACAGCCAAAGACAAAGATCCTGTTTGTTTCTCTGGGCTGTGATAAAAACCGCGTGGATGCGGAAAAGATGCTCGGGCTCATCAGCCAGGGAGATTATGACCTGACGGACGATGAAGAGCAGGCAGATGTGATCATCGTGAATACCTGCTGCTTTATCACCGAAGCGAAGCAGGAGTCCATCGACAGCCTTCTTGAGATGGCTGCATATAAAAAGGAAGGACGCTGCAGGGCATTGATTGCCTGCGGCTGTATGGCCCAGCGCTACGCGGATGAGATCCGAAAGGCCCTTCCGGAGGTGGACGCGGTTGTCGGAACCACAGCCTATGATGCAATCCGCGAAGTGATCGAAAAAACACTCTCCGGAGAGCGCATTCAAAAACTTGACGATCTGAGAAAGATCGCGCTTGCGGATGGGAGCAGAGTCCTCACGACAGGCGGTCATTACGCCTATCTGAAGATCGCCGAAGGATGTGACAAGCATTGTACTTACTGTGCGATTCCTTCGATGCGGGGACCCTTTCGATCCGTTCCGATGGAAAACCTGATCCTGGAGGCACAAAGGCTGATCTCAGGAGGAGTGAAGGAGCTGATCCTCGTCGCCCAGGAGACTACTTTGTACGGAACGGACCTGTATGGAAGAAAATGCCTTCCCGATCTGATCCGGGAGCTTGCAAAGATCGATTCCCTTCGATGGATCCGGGTCATGTACTGCTATCCGGAAGAGATCGATGACAGCCTGATCCGTTGCATGAAGAAAGAGCCAAAGTTCGTTCATTATCTGGATCTCCCGATCCAGCACAGCTGCGATGCCATCCTCAGAAGAATGGGAAGGCGTACCAGCGAGGCGGATCTGAGGAGGATTCTTCATACGCTCCGGAAGGAGATTCCGGATATCATGATACGCACCACCCTGATCACCGGCTTTCCCGGTGAAACACGGGAGATGTTTGAGGATCTGTGCCGCTTTATCAACGAGATGGAATTCAACCGCCTCGGCGTGTTTCCCTATTCACAGGAGGAAGGGACACCTGCTGCCGGTATGAAGGATCAGGTCGATGAGGAGACGAAGCTTTCCAGAAGGGATGAACTGATGGAGCTTCAGCAGGAAATCTCGCTGGACCTGAATGAACGGATGAAGGGCCGGCGGATGGAAGTTCTCATCGAGGGATATGTTCCGGGGGAAAATGTTTACATCGGCCGTGGATACGGTGACGCCCCCGAGGTGGATGGCTATGTCTTTGTGTCGTCAGGCAAGACTCTTGAGACAGGTGATTTCGTGAACGTGAAGATCACAGGATCCTCCGAATATGATCTCACGGCGGAGAGTGAAAGTGAATAAAACATGAGCCGGATACCGTTCAAAAGGACAAGGGCAGAGCGGTTTCGATTACGGAATCGGCATCCGAACGGATCTTGTCAGAAATAAACGACTGTTGTTTATAGAGGAGAGGAGAATACCATGGCAGAAAACAATGATGTGTTTGAGAACCAGGTCCCGGAAGAGACAAAAGATGCGTTCCATCCGGAACAGACGGAAGATGGATTCCCCCCGGAACAGGCGGAAGACAGATTCCCTCCGGAGAGTCATCCCTTCCCGGAAGAAGATAAAGACACTCCCCTGGAAGCGTCCGCTCCGGTCAGGGAGCCATCGAAGGAGCGCTCCTCCCTGAAGAACTGGACGCCCGGTCCCAAGTTTCCCAATCAGCTGACAATCGCCAGAATCTGTATGATTCCGCTCTTTGTGATCCTGCTGCTCTGGGTGCCGAAGCCGGCCGGAAACATTCTTTCGATGATCGTGTTCATCGTTGCAAGCCTGACCGACACCCTGGACGGCCATATCGCCCGCAAGTACCATTATGTGACCACTTTCGGAAAGTTCATGGATCCTCTGGCGGATAAGCTGCTGGTGTGTTCCGCCCTGATCTGCCTGGTAGACCTCGGAAGGATTGAGAGTTGGATTGTGATCATCATTATCGCAAGGGAATTCATCATTTCCGGATTCCGTCTCGTCGCCGTGGAAAAAGGCGTCGTGATAGCGGCCAATTACTGGGGAAAGGTCAAGACAGTTCTCCAGATGCTCATGGTCATCTTAATGACTGCCAACTTCGGCGGATTCTTGGGAGTTATGACACAGATTCTGAAGTGGCTCGCGCTTGCGTTTACAGTTATTTCCCTTGTCTCGTATCTGCTCCAGAACCGCAGCGTCCTGAAGGATGAAACATGACAGCCTGTTACGATTCACAGGCAGACAAGGCCTGCGAAGCAGGAACCTCCCCCACAACCTCAGACAGGAGCGTCGTAAGACGCGGCATACGTGCGAAGCACGGATGCCTTTCTGCCATTTACCGATGCCTGATTCTGCTTAAGGTGACAGGCGAAATATTCAGAAACGAAGCAATATCCTTATGCGGAACACAGTCGATCAATCCGGGGTAATGCTGCAAAAACCATTCATACCGCTCCTGGCCGGTTTTCAGATATAACATCTTTCTGCAGTCCCAGTGATAAAGTGATGCCTGCGCAAGCATGTGCATCTGGAGATCCATCAGCTCCGGGAACTGGGTTCTTCGCTTCAGGACGGTTTCAACAGGGATACTGAAAATCTCGGCGTCCTGGATGACGATGAATCCGATCTCCGAAGGACCGCCATCCAGCATTCTTGATCCCGCGATAATGTCTCCCGGATGGATCATAAATGACGTTGTCGTCTCATTTCCCTTATGATCGACAATATAGCCTCTTACAGCCCCGGTGATCAGGAACCTGACATAAGAGTCTGTCTTTCCGATCTCATTGATTGCATCACCGCGTCTGAAGGTTTCCGTCAGGCATTCCTTTTCCAGAATCCTTCTGAGTTTTTCGTTCTGGACTGGAATGATCTCGGATAAAAATGTCAGAGTGTCCATTTTATTCCTCACAAGTATTCACAGATATCAATTATTAATACAATAATGCAACCTGTGACACTTGTCATTATCGTATGATAATCAGCACCAGTGCTTTTAGGAGAATAACAACCCTTTTGTTACAGGCACAGGGCTGGCCGGGGTGTGACCTGCAACATCTTTTTATTCGGCAATGAATTTCGTTCGCGAGTATCGATTGATTTAGAATGTTTCTATGGTATCATGGAGTTAAAGCTCCTGCGCGCAGACATCCGGGAAGCAGTGCAGGCAGCCGGGGCAACCCTTTACAGTTCTCAATCACAGAAAGGAAAGAAGGATATGAAGAAAAGAGTATTACCGATTCTGACAGTTGTAATTGCGATGCTTCTTTGCTGCTCTGTCTTTGCTGCCGGAGGCTGGAAGATCAATAAAAAGGCTCCCTCCTACCTGACAGCGGGCGAGAAGGCTGACTTCAACAAGGCAAAGAAGGACTTCACCGGTGCAAACTATACCCCCGTTTTCAAAATAGCGGACCAGGAGGTTGCGGGAACAAATACCGCATTCTTCTGTAAGGGAGAAACCGTGACCCTGAAACCAAAGACCTCGTGGAAGATCGTGATCGTCAGCAAGGACCTGAACGGGAATGCTTCCTTCACGAAGATCGTTGATTTCGACTTCAGGAATGTGAAGACGCGAAACAGCCAGTATGAGACAAAACCGATCCCGGGCGGCTGGACATACAACCGGAATGCCTATTCCTCCAAGGTACTCCCCGCATCCGCAAAAAAGATCTTCAAAAAAGCGAAAAGCAAGTATGTGGGAGTGGATCTGACCGCGCTTGCCCTGCTCGGCACGCAGGTGGTGAACGGAACAAAATACAGGTATCTTTGCCAGGGGAAGATCATGGACGCGGAAGGCAGCGTGAATCTCTACGTGGTGGACGTCTGGAAGAAGGCTGGCGGGAAGTGCCGCATCACAGACTGCGATGTGATTGACATCCCCGCATATCTCGGGTAAGGAGCTTCCTGGAGCATTGCCGGAGGAAACAGACCGGACAGCAAAACAGAAAGGATCATCATGGAAACCAACCAGTACATTATGGCACTTGACGCAGGCACAACGAGTTCAAGATGCATCCTGTTTGACCGAAAGGGGAACATCTGCTCTGTGGCACAGAGGGAATTCCAGCAGATCTATCCGCATCCGGGCTGGGTTGAGCACAATCCGATGCGGATCTGGTCTTCCCAGATCGGTGTTGCCGCGGAAGCGATGGGCAAGCTGGGAGCAGGACCTGAGAATATTGCCGCGGTGGGTATCACGAACCAGAGAGAGACAACCATTGTCTGGGACAAGGAAACGGGACAGCCGGTCTACAATGCGATCGTATGGCAGTGCCGCCGTACCGCGGATATGATCGAAGAACTGACAAAAGACGGATTTGGCGATTACATCCGGCAAAAGACCGGCCTGATTCCGGATCCTTATTTTTCCGCGACGAAGCTGAGATGGATCCTGGATCATGTGGAGGGTGCCCGGGAGAGAGCGGAGCGCGGTGAGCTCCTGTTTGGAACAGTCGACACCTGGCTGATCTGGAAGATGACTTCAGGACAGGTTCATGTGACGGATTACACGAATGCTTCCCGGACCATGCTTTATGACATCCATTCTCTTTGCTGGGACCAGGAGATCCTGAAACGGCTGAGAATTCCTGCGTCAATGCTTCCGGAGGTTGTGCCTTCCAGTGCGGTCTATGGCAGGACAAAGGACTGCATGATCGGAGACGGGATTCCGATTTCCGGCGCCGCCGGCGACCAGCAGGCGGCACTCTTCGGGCAGTGCTGTTTTCAGGAAGGGGAAGTAAAGAATACCTATGGGACAGGCTGCTTCCTGTTGATGAATACGGGCGCAAAGGCAGTCGTATCGGAAAACGGGCTTCTGACCACGATCGCCGTGGGGCTTGCTCCCGGAAAAGTGCAGTATGCGCTGGAAGGATCCGTGTTTGTTGCAGGCGCCTCGATTCAGTGGCTCCGGGACGAGCTGCGCATGATCAAGAGTGCCGCGGATACGGAGGATTACTGCACCAGAACGCCGGATACGGCAGGTGTGTATGTGGTCCCCGCGTTCACCGGCCTTGGCGCGCCTTACTGGAATCCGGAGGCGAGAGGAACCATCGTCGGACTGACCAGAGGATCCGCCAAGGAACACCTGATCCGTGCCACAGTGGAGTCTCTCGCCTACCAGACGGCAGATGTGCTGAGAGCGATGGAGAAGGATTCCGGCCTGAAGATCAGACATCTCAAGGTGGACGGCGGAGCAAGCGCGAACAACTTCCTGATGCAGTTCCAGTCAGATATTCTGAACGCGGAGGTCATCCGGCCGCAGTGCGTCGAGACAACCGCCATGGGCGCGGCGTTTCTTGCAGGACTTGCGGTGGGATACTGGAAGGATACGAAGGACGTGAAGCAATCCTGGCTGCTGGGCCATTCTTTCGAGCCCGGGATGCCGCAGGGGGAGAGAGAGGAACTTCTGGCAGGCTGGAAGAGGGCGGTTGGCACCGCCATCGCCTGGACGCATTCCTGAGCCGTTTGCCCCGGATTGATGCAGCCATCGCATAGATTCAACGCCCCTCTTCAATGGATCATGATCCATGTGAAGAGGGGCGTTTCCTCGCTGTATTTTTCCGGATCAATTCGCGGCACTCTCTGAGAAAGGGAGCTCTTTTGAGTTCCTGCCCCGCGTGCGCACAAAAATGCGGATGGAAGCTGTCACCGGCAAACAGCTGCGCCTGAACATGTTACTCTGTCTCCGGTACAGGCATCAGCAGGGAACGGGATTCCGGCTTCGCACGGTAATACGCGGGACGGGTCCATTTTTCATGGATTCCGGAATACTTCCAGGTGTTTTTCTCCTCATCATAGGAATGGATGAGCAGATACTGCCATGCGCTGTCGGCGGCCAGCGCGTCATAGATATAGCGCAGCGGGATCCACTGACGGTTGTGCTTCGGGTTTCCGGAATCTCCCAGGAATACCTGATCCGTTTCAGGATGATAATGCCAGATATTGACGTAGTGCCCGGGAGTATCCTGCCAGTACGTGTCATCGTCCTCGCTTGAAATCAGAACGATCGCTCCAGGGCAATCTGCGATTGCCTTCTGGAAGGCTTTATAGCTTCGGTCCTTGTTTTTGAGCGTTGCAAAAATGCCTGTTCTCTCCAGCGTTTCCACCATATAAGGCCAGTCGATGGCACCTGCGCCGTCACCCGGCGCATAATCTGATACCTTGCGCGCAAGCGCGTACATGTCAAGCGGAGAGCATTCATAGGGAGTGAGAGAGCTGTAGACCCCTGCAAGATCGCACAGGCCGCAGCCAAACACGCTGAACAGTCCTCCGTCAAGCTCTGATTCACACCAGATTCCGGACCAGGGGGCTTTGCTCTCCCAGGCAACAGGCCCCTGAAGAAAGGTATAGATCCCATCTTCTGCGTGAAGAGCAGGGTCTTCTGTCTGAGGTGCCTGCGATTCTGATTCTGAATCCGGTTCTGATTCTGCCACAGGCCTCTTCCCGGGTTTCGTCATGCCCTCCGGGGATTCGGTTTCATGGATGGTTTGCTGACTGGTGGTGAGCTCTTCTGTCATCATCAGCAGACGGTCTGCTTTTTCCCTGTATCGGTACAGGAGAACAAAACTGACTGCGACAAGTGCCAGGATACAGGAGAGAGAGATCGCGATCATCCGCCGCATGGGATACTCCTTCCGAAAGAAATAA
The DNA here is from genome assembly GCA_902767065.1 of uncultured Lachnospiraceae bacterium. Classification (GTDB taxonomy): domain Bacteria; phylum Bacillota; class Clostridia; order Lachnospirales; family Lachnospiraceae; genus Porcincola. The sequence continues at coordinate 8,738 of CACXFW010000137.1, forward strand.
ATGGTATATCCTCGAAACTATAACACTGTTTGCGGGATGATTTCAACCCGGCTGCCAGATCCATACAGGCCCGGGCGGTGGGGCTGGCCGGGATGTGACCTGCAACAACCGTTGACATGAATTGTAATAGCGCAAGAGGGAAAGGATTGAAATCCCGCCTCATCGTATGTTAAAATCAGAAAACGCATGACGGGGCAGACCTGACGCGGACAGTCAGGAGTTGTGCAGTGAGAAGATGGAAAAAGATGATTGTGGCCGGTGTATGCGCCATGTCAGCTCTTGTGATGGCTGGCTGCGGCAGATCCTCAACGATTCAGGTGACGGGGATCAAACCGGTGCAAAAGGAGACGAAGTCCCAGTCCGGTCCGGTATGGTCCGGTCCGCAGTCTGAACAGATGCCGGTGCAAAATGGCGAACAGCCCAAAGACCAGGATCCCTCCAGGGATTTATTTCTGGCCGGAAGCTCTTCAGAAACCGGAACGAATCAGACAGACGAGGCCCGGGATGCTGTCACAAACCAGACCGGTCAGATCGCGGTGTATGTCTGCGGCGCGGTTCAAAAACCGGGAGTCTATTATCTTCCGGCAGGATCACGGGTCTGTGATGCGCTTCAGGCGGCACAGGGATTTACACAGCAGGCAGACAGCGAGTGGCTGAATCAGGCGCAGATTGTTTCCGACGGACAGATGCTGGTCGCTTACACAAAGGATGAGACAGACGCAATGCGGCAGTCATCCGGAAAGATGTCTCTCCAGGATGTATCCGGATCGGGAAGCGCTCCTGCGATGAATGGAAGTCCCCCTTCCGGAAATACTGCCGGGATGGACAGTGCAGCTTCCGCAGAAGGTGCGGATGCAGGCGGTCTGGTAAACCTGAATACCGCTTCGAAGGAACAGCTGATGACGCTTCCCGGGATCGGGGAAGCGAAGGCAGATGCGATCATCCGCTACCGTACTGAGTCAGGATGCTTTGCCTCAACAGAAGATGTGATGAACATCAGTGGAATCAAGAACAGTACTTATGAAAAGATCCGTGACAGACTCACGGTTTAGCTGCAAAGATTACGATTTGTAATTATTCAGCACCTCCTGGAATTGCTCATGATCCAGTCAGATAAGTTTGCTTATCTGACGGATCTGAGCGGTTCCAGGTGGCGGACAAGCGGTGAAACCGCTCTGTCCGCCCACAGCGAAGAACACGAAGTGTTCTGAGCAATGGGGGTGCTGAATAGTTACTACGATTTCTTAATTGTACCGTGGAGGAGATGGCGGGAGTACGGTTTTCTGTTCGCTCCTTTGCCTGGGAGCATTTGGATTATAGAGGGATATCATGCCGAAGAGAGTACTTGTAGTCGACGACGAAAAACTGATCGTAAAGGGAATCCGCTTCAGTCTGGAGCAGGACGACATGGAGGTTGACACTGCCGGGGACGGAGAGGAAGCAGTGGAGAAAGCCAGGGAAGGAAATTATGATATCATTCTCCTGGACCTGATGCTTCCAAAACTGGATGGTCTTTCCGCATGTCAGCAGATCCGTGAGTTTTCGGATGTTCCGATCGTCATGCTGACCGCTAAAGGGGAGGATATGGATAAGATCCTTGGCCTTGAATACGGAGCGGACGATTATATCACGAAGCCGTTCAATATCCTTGAGGTGAAAGCCCGGATTAAGGCAATCATGCGGAGAACACAAAGCAGGGGACAGCAGGAGATAAGGGGGAGGATCATCGAAGTCGGGGATCTTGTTCTGGACTGTGATGCCAGAAGAGTGCAGGTATCAGGGCACGAAGTGAATCTGACCGCGAAGGAATTCGATGTCCTGGAGCTGCTTGTCATGAATCCCAATAAAGTATACAGCCGTGAGAACCTCCTGAACCTTGTCTGGGGCTATGAGTATCCGGGAGATGTGCGGACGGTGGACGTCCATATCAGAAGGCTGCGTGAGAAGATCGAGGCCAATCCTTCTGATCCGAAGTACGTACATACAAAGTGGGGCGTCGGATACTATTTCCAGCATTAGGCTCTGCAGCGTTTCTCAGAAACTGCTGAGAATTCGTGATTCTCTTTGATCCGGCGCCGCCCAAGTCTTTCCTGCTCTGTCAGACCGTCATCCGAACGGATGTTGTCAGGAATCAATGATCGTTTGCAGAGGAGATGAAGATCCGTTTTATACTGGTTAACGTTAGCACTTTCCAGACGCCAGCGCCGGAAAGCGCTTAGGTTAACCGTAGAATGAATTTCGTTCGTGAGTATAAGATCCGGCCTGGGCCGGATCTTTCATAATACCTGTATCTGCATGTCCGGTTCCGGAACTGATGATAGACTGTGTGAAAAGACGAGGAGAGCAACGGATGAATCAGGGAAGATCCTTAAAAAAGGTTTTTGGAAGCATGCATTTCCGCTTGCTGATCGTTCTGCTTCTGATCGGACTTGTCCCTGTCTTTTTTATGAAAAACGGAATTCTGAACGGTTTTGAGGACCAGACAGTCTCCATGCGTGCTTCCATGATCCGGGACCAGTGCAGCCGGCTCAGCGCGGATATCATGGACGCGGGATATCTTGCAGACTTCAGTTCAGATGTCGTGGACAAGGAGCTGAGGCAGATCGCGGAACTGTACAGTGGAAGGGTGATTCTGGTAAACAGCCAGTTTGAGATTATTCTGGACACTTATCTTCTGGATGAAGGGAAAACCATCATAGCCCGTGAACTGATTGAGTGCTTCAAGGGAGAGGATACCGATTATTATAACGCGGAGAATGACTTTATCGAGGTCGTATGTCCGATTAAGGAGGACACGACAAAAGCAGTGGTCGGCGCGTTTATCGTGTCGATCCCGACGACGGATATTATTGTCGCGAGGAGAAATCTGTCACGAAACGTCCTGATCCTGGAGGTGCTGCTCATCATCCTGATCATCGGCGTATCGTTCTATGCGTCCAGGCTGCTCGTGCGCCCCTTCCGCAAGGTAACCGCGATGATGAACTCGGGAGGGACAGATTTCCTGACGGACGACATCTCCATGCCGGATTACACGGAGACGGAGCTGTTGTCCGAGGCGTACAACCAGATGCGGCACAGACTTCAGGCACAGGAGGAATCCCGGCAGATGTTTGTCTCAAACGTCTCCCATGAACTGAAGACGCCGATGACTTCCATGAAGGTTCTGTCGGATTCGCTGATCCAGCAGGCTGAATTCGGTGAGGTTCCAAATGAGCTGTACCGGGAGTTTATGGTCGATATCGGGCAGGAGATCGACCGGGAGAACAAGATCATTACCGATCTTCTGGATCTGGTGAAGATGGACCGGAATTCCCCCGATCTTCAGATAGAGGAGACGAATATCAATGACCTGATTGCCCTGATCCTGAAGAGGCTTCGTCCGATTGCGGCAAAGAGGGGGATTGAGATCGCCCTGGAGAGCTATAAGCCGATCATCGCGCAGGTGGACCAGACGAAATTCACGCTGGCCATCTCCAACCTGGTGGAGAACGGGATCAAGTATAACAAGGAGAACGGCTGGGTGCACATTTCCCTGAATGTGGATAATACCTACTTCTTTGTTAAGGTGCAGGATTCCGGAATCGGGATTCCGGAAGCGGATCAGGAGCAGATCTTTGAGCGGTTCTACCGCGTGGACAAGTCACATTCCAGGGAGATCGGAGGAACGGGGCTTGGGCTTGCGATCACAAAGCAGGCAGTTCTGGTGCATCATGGCGCGATCCGCGTCTACTCCAGGGAAGGAGAGGGAACAACCTTCACGGTGAGGATTCCTCTGCGCTACTTGGAACAGGGACAGACAGAATGAGACACACTCTTTCGTGAGAAAGGATGAAGTATGATCAAAGGAGGCAGAATCCTGATGCCGGCCAAAAGGGCGGCGCAGCGCGCTTTGAAAGGCAGGGGAGGAATACCTGCCGTGTATCTTCCTGCAATGATTGCGCTGTGCATTCTGCTTCCTGTCTGCCTTTCCGGATGCAGCAGGCAGGAAGAAGAGCTGACCGATAAACAAAGCTCCGCGAAGGGGGTCTATCGGATCTATTACTCCAATCCGGAGGGAACGGCTCTGGTCCGCCGTGAATACAAACCGAAAAGTGAAGACTTTGAAGGAATCCTTCATGAGGTGCTGGATGCATTCCGGACTCCTGATACCCCTGACGTCAGGTCTGCGCTTCCCGGACAGATTACGATTAATTCGACCGTAACCGGCGTCAGCGGGATTGATGTGGATTTTAACGCGGAGTATCTGAGCCTGGATACCATCACGGAGCTTCTTCTGCGCGGAGCGCTTGTCAGAACGCTTCTCCAGATGCCGGGTGTGGATACGATCAGGTTTACTGTCGAATCACAAAGCCTGATGATCGGCGAAGAGGAGATCGGGCCGATGACGGAGGATACCTTCGTGATCCCGACCGGAGCCGGGATCAATTCGTACCGCAATGCCCAGCTGACGCTGTATTTCCCTGCATCGGACGGGAACTCTGTCTCCAGAGAAAACCGGACGGTATACTATTCTTCCAATCTGAACAAAGAGCGTCTTGTGATTGAGCAGATGTTGAAGGGACCGCGTACGGAAGGTCTGACTGCGGTGGCGGTCGATGGTACGCTGGTGAAGGATGTCTCGGTCAGCAATGGATTCTGCATCGTTGATTTCAGCGAGGAGATCAACAGCTCACCGGCTGCAGAGACAGCCGTGAATCCGGAGACAGTGCTTTACGCGTTTACGAACGCAATCATTGATTCGTGCCCTGAGGATCAGATTACGGGCGTCCGGTTCCGGATTGAGGGATCTTCGGATGTCCGTTTCCGGGATCAGGTGAATCTGGATCAGATTTTCGCACGAGATGCGGAGCTGATCCTGTAGTTGTGTTGCAGATTACAGAATCATAACGAAGAAAAGCCGCAGACCGGCGGACAGGATTCATTGAGATTGCTGAAAATGAAACTGTCCGCCGGCCTTTTTGTACCCGGGAAGAATGCCTGTGATATAAAGGAGGCATGAATCATCACATCCTGAATTCTTCTGCCGCTTTGTTGCCGGCCGCCTCAGCCTGGAGCGCAAGGGAGGGAAGCGAAAGCTGCCGCTTCCAGGCACAGCCTTCTCAGCGGCGGAACTGACTGGGTAAAAGGGATCCGGAACCGGTCCCGGACGGGAGGCAGGCTATTCGTTCCTTTATCTATCGTGTGTTTGTAAGACGTCCTTTCTTTCCGGCAGCACTGATCGTGATCTGCGTGATCCTCTCCGGAGATTTCCCGGGATATGTGGATCCGGATGACCTGGCATACAAGGAAGCGGACGGGAGAAGAATGACGGTATCCGGAATCGTAGAAGACCGGTCCCTGACCGTATATGGCTACCGGCTGATCCTGGATCATCTGACCTTCTGCCCATCCGGAGACAGTGCGCTTCAGAGCCGGATTGCCAGGTCCCTGAACCAGGCCATCAACCGGCAAGACCGCCTGCAGGTGTTTCTGTCGGACGGATCCGGGCTGAACTGGCAGATGTATGGAGAGGGTAAAAACAAGACACTCCTGTGGCCGGATTCAGACAAGAGGGAAGATCAGTCTGAGCTGTTTGAGTCGGTTCGGATCGGTGACAGGATCCTCCTTCATGGAAAGTGCACTCTGCCTGAGCGGGCGACAAATCCCGGGCAGTTTGACAAAAGGCTCTACTGCCTAGCCCGCAGGATCGTTCTGAAGATGAGCGAGGCGGACCTGGTGACGACGGATTGCCTTACGCGGTGCAGTCCGCTTTTCAATCCGGTATATGGATACCGGAACTTTCTTGCAGATCTGAGGATCGGGATGCAGAAAGGACTGAAGTCTGTCTTCGGACCGGAGGACGCATCCCAGGCTGCGGCATTTTTGCTGGGGGAAGTCTCCGGGATGGAAGAGGATCAGAAGCAGCTGTTTCTAAACGGCGGTTTTTCGTATCTTGTGTGTGTATCAAGCCTTCCGGTTTCTTTCCTTGGCATGATACTCTTCCGGCTGCTGAGAAAAAAGGGGATATCCATTCTGCTGTCAGCCGCGGTATCCTTCGCTGCCGCGGGAAGCTACGCGGTGCTGACGGGATTCTCCCTGTCTGCGCAGAGGGCATTCTTTACGTTTGCACTCTTTCTCGGGGCACAGCTTGCAGGGCGTACCAAGGATACGCTGAACGCGCTTTGTGCCGCTGCCATCCTGATCCTGCTCCGGCAGCCGAATGCGCTTCGTGACAGTTCCTTTCTCCTGTCCTGCGTCTGCCCCCTCTCACTGGAGTACCTGGCTCCTGCGGTTTCGCGGATCTTCCGGCCGCAGATGTCGTGGCAGAAGAAGCTTTGCGGGTCTTTCTGCCTTTACCTGGGGTCCCTGCCGGCGGCTTTGTGGTTTTTTTACCAGACGACTCCGCTGACATTTCTTCTGTGTCCGGTCACCCTGCCGCTGATGGGTGTGATCCTGATCTTCGGGCTCTTCGGAAGTCTTGGAGGATATCTTTTTCTTCTGACAGGCCTGCCGGCTGTGTCTTCTGCGGGAAGGATCCTGGCATGGCCTGTAAGGATTCTGGTGGGCGTATTCCGGTATCTGTGCATGGCGCAAAGGAAGATTCCTTTCAGCGTCCTGATTCTTGGACGGCCTGAGCTGTGGCAGGTTCTGGCTTATTATGGCGCCTTGCTGCTCTTCGTGGTCCTGACAGGCCCAAAAGGCGGCACAAACCGCTGCGCCCCAGGACAGTTCTTTCTTTCAGCAAACATCAGCATCCCGGGAGAAGGGCTGCCTGCGAAGAGGATTCAGCCATCCGTCAGCCGGCTTTCCACAATTCCGGGAAGGAAAAGAATCCGGTTAAAACGAATGGCTGTGATCTGTCTTTTTGGATGCCTGATATGGATGGTCAGTCTGAGACGGAAACCGGAGTTCCGGTATACCTGTCTGGATATCGGCCAGGGAAGCTGTAATCTGATTGAATATGATGGCTGTGCGTATCTGTTCGACGCGGGATCTTCCTCCGTGGAAAATGTATGGAGATACCGGATTGACAGCACCTTAAAGTATTACGGGATCCGCAGGCTGGACATGGTGTTTGTGTCCCACGGCGACATGGACCATCTCAACGGACTGATGCAGATGCTCTCGGGGTATGAGAAGGACCTGGCAGGCTTTCATGCAGGAGATGTCACGATCGGGAAGATCCTGCTGCAGGATCTTCCCTCTGAGGATGCGCGGCTGGAATCAGTCAGGACGGCTGCAAAAGAAAACGGAATCGGGACGTTCAACGTCATGGAGGGAAGCAGGGTGTCCCAGGGGGACATGAAGCTTGAGATCCTGAATCCGTCACCGGAGAGGATCACAGGAGATGCGAATGAAGACTGTATCGTGATGCTGCTTACCCTGAAGGATCTGCGGATTCTGTTTACCGGTGATCTTGAGAAAGAAGGAGAAGCCCTGTTCGTGAAGCATTATCGGAAGAGCCCTTTCTTCAGGAAGGATCCGGGAAAAAACCATCTTCCGGAGGATGAGAACAAAACGATGATCCTGATTGCCGGCCATCACGGAAGCAAAAACGCAACGTCAGAAGAACTTCTGGAGCTGGTCAGTCCGGATCTTGTACTGATCTCCTGCGGAAAGAACAACCGTTACGGACATCCCGCGCTTGACATGCTGCGGCGCGTGGAAGAGGCGGGCGCGGCATACAGAAGAACCGATCTGGATGGGGCGGTTGTCGTGACATATTATGATTAACCTAAGCGCTTAGGAGCTGTTCAGAAATAACTTGTACATATGACGCAGGACAAACGTTCATATGCAAGGAGGAAAACGCAGCCGTAGCGGGCTAC
>CACXFW010000138.1 GCA_902767065.1 uncultured Lachnospiraceae bacterium
ATCACGGCGGTCAATCCATCCAGCTTCCCCAACACCGTGCTTAACCAGGCGCCCGGCAATTTCAGCATCGCCTACATGCTCAAAGGCGCGACTTCCACGATCTCCGGCAGCACTGCCTCCATGCTGCAGGCCTTCAGTTATGCGTGCGAATTGCTTCAGGAGGATCACGCTGACGCGATCGTCGTTGTGGGGTCGGATGAATGCAATGAGCCTGTATTCATGGGCCATGACAAGGTAAATACACTCTCCACAACGTATCTGCCTCCGTTTGCGGAAGGAGCGGACGGTTTTGTGATGTCCCAGGGCTCCGTCGCCTTTGTTCTCGAGAAGCAGTCGGCAGCGAAACGCCGCGGCGCGAAGATCCTCGCGACCGTCCTTGGGCGGGGGACGGGATCTTCCCTTTGCAGTCTTTCAACATTCGACCCGTCGGGTGATGCGATGAAGCACAGCGTTCATTGCGCGATGAGATCCTCCGGACTGGAAACAGCCGACCTGTATGTCTCCGCTGCCAGCGGGATTCCCGATCTGGATAAAGGCGAGGCGGCTGTCATTTCCTCTCTTCCGGAAACAACCCTGGTCAGCGCGCCGCAGGCCCTGACGGGGACACCGCTTGGCGCATCGTCAGGCTACGGGATCCTGAACGCACTGTACTCCTTTGAGAAAGGGGAAGTGACCGGCATGCCGGAGGGAGAGTATGTCCTGAACGAAGCGGTTGCCGCGCGGATGACGGTCGGTGAGAACAGGAAAGCCGACATCCGCACTGCTGTCGTATCAGCGGCCGGCTTCGGCGGAAATTGCGTCAGCATTGTTCTTGGAAAGGGTGACTTTTCATGACAGTCTGGACAAATCAAAAGGACACCGCTGCGCTCGCCCCTGAGGAAGAAACGATGCAAAATGCCGGATTTTCGGACAGAGAGAGCAGGTTTGTACCGGGCAGGGTTCTCCTTCAGGTCAGGCCGAATGAAGTGGATCCCTACGGCATCGCGCACCACTCCAATTACGCCGTATGGGCGGAGCTGGCCCTTCTGGACTATCTGCGCGGCCTGGAAAAACCGGCCCTGCTTTCTGACGGAAAAGGCGGACAGCGGACCGGGCAGGAGCTTCCTTCCTGCCGGATTCTTCGCTTTCAGTGCAAATATCTGCTCTCCGCGCGGCTGTATGACATGGTGGAAGCTTCGGTGATTCCGGGGGCGTCAAAAGAAGACGCGCAGTTATTCCGGTTCCGGATTGCCGACGCCAGGGGGCGGCGGCTGTTCGCCGCGGGTCTTCTGGAAGTTCGCGTGGGAAACAGATGATCTGGGCAGCAAAGCAGCGGATCGACGAGATCAGCGCCCCGCTTCGCGGCGCGCTGGAAGAGCGCATGGAGGCAGATACCGCACAGCGCATCCACGCAGCGCAGATCCCCGGAAAAGGGTTTGCAATGGCAGCCGGCCGGGATCTGGCGAAGCGCCTGGCAGCCTCTGTTCTGGACGTTGTGCCTGAGGCGGTAAGGCTTGGACACGAAGCCGGCGGGAGACCGTTTCTGACAGTGACGATGCCAGGCCGGAAGGAGCGCGCCAGAAAGCCTGTCTTTCTTATGCCTCCGCGTGCCGGGACAGACGATGCGAACGGGATGCACCCGCTTTGCTCAGGCGCTGCGGATGCCGCCCCTGCCAGCTCCTCAGGGATGGATGGCTGCGGCCTTCATGTCACCCTCAGCCACAGCAAGGAGTGGCTTCTGGCTGCAGTGTCGGATGCGCCGGTTGCCTGTGATATTCAGGAAGTACGCCGTTTTCCCCTGCAGGCAGTGAAGGGATTCTTCTCTAAGGAGGATTACCGGTTCATCGAAAGCGCGGCTGACCCGGACCAGGTACTCTGTAAGCTGTGGTGCCGCCGGGAATGCTTTATCAAACTGTTCGGGCCGAAGCATTATTCTGTCGGGATCCCGCTGTGCGAAACCAAGCTGCTTTTTCAGAAATACGGGATCTTTTTTTTCGAAGAACAGCCCGAAGAGGGCGTCTGTCTGGCGCTTGCATGGCCGGCGGCAAAGCAGGCGGCAGGACCAGGTCCGGCTTTGTCCGGGTCCGGAATCATATGGAGAGCGGTATAGGATAAACGAATGAACATACTTGTTGTCAACGCGAGCCCCAAGGGCGAGATGAGCAATACGCTCCATATCACACATGCGTTTCTCGATGGGCTGGAAGTGTACGGGCCGCATGATGTGACGGTCTTTATGGTCAGGGATAAAAAGATCGAGTTCTGCAGAGGATGCTTTCATTGCTGGAACACCAAGGACGGCACCTGCATCTTCCAGGATGATATGCTGGAGTATACGAGGCTGTACAGGGCTGCGGACATGGTGATTTTCAATACGCCGGTCTATTACTTCGGACCGCCCGCGATCCTGAAGAACCTTTTTGACAGGACGCTTCCTTTTCATGTTCCGGAGATTGTAGACAGGGACAATGGCGGACAGCGTCACGAATACCGATGGGATGTCGGAGGGAAAAAGATCGTACTGATTGCCACCTGCGGCTTCTATTCCTATGAAAACAATGTGGAGCCTCTGGTGAAGCTGTTTGATATCTGTTATGGGGAAAACTGTGAGAAGATTATCTGTCCGGAAGGGACTCTGTTTTCCCTCGAGGTCTTCCGTGATGAAACCCGGCCCTATCTGGAACAGGTGCGCAAAGCCGGCGAAGAGATGGCGTTGAACGGATGCATTTCCGAAGAGACAAGACGATCCCTGGTTCAGCGCACTTTCGGCGCGGAGGATTACCTGCTGCTTGCCAACAATTACTGGATCCAGACGGATGACCAGACCACGGAGGAGGAAAAACAGCGGATCACGATCCGGCAGCGGATCCGGCAGATGCCGACACTGTTTCATGACTGTGCTTTCAAAAAGTCGCCCTGCGTGATTGAAATGTCATTTCCCCGGATCAATTATGAATGCCAGATGCATCTCGGAAGCACGGAAAAGAAGGTCGTAGAAGACAAAGAAGAGTTTCTGCCGTATCATCTTCGGCTTTTCATGGATGCGGACCAGTTTATTACCGTCGCCTCCAAGCATACGGGAAACCACCCGAACGGCCCGGAGCGTGGAGCGCTCCTGAATCCGAGAAAGCTGGCTGATCTGGCGCTCAGGCTTCAGGAGAAGGGGATCAGCAGGGATTTGCATACGTATAAAGATACAGATTAACGGAGGTGCTCGCTGAGGAACCGTTCAGGAATAACCTGTGCAATCTGCATAAGATATTTCCGGACCGTTCCCAGGAGCTGATAATGGGTTGAGGTGGATCACTGACGATGGACACACAGAAGAATCACGGAAGCTCATGGTTTGTGCAGTGCAAGTCCTGCAAAGCCGTCATCGGCCTTCCGGAACTGGAAGAAACCATGTATATATGCCCCCGGTGCGGAGGCTACTTTATCATGGGAAGCGAAGAGCGCATCAAGGCGGTTGCAGATGCGGGAAGCTTCCAGGAGAGGTATACGGACATCCCGTTTGAGAATGTGTGCGATTACCCCGGATATGAGGAAAAGTTCCGGATGGAGCAGGAAAGATCCGGTGTGTCGGAAGCGATCCGGACCGGAACCGCCTCCATAGGAGGGATCAGCGTGATGCTCGGCGTCATGGACGCGAACTTTATGATGGGATCCATGGGAAGAATCGTCGGGGAGAGAATCACCCGCATGATGCATGACGCCACGCTGGAAAAACTACCGGTGGTTCTGTTCACCGCTTCCGGAGGCGCCAGGATGCAGGAGGGAATCATTGCCCTGATGCAGATGGCAAAAACCGCCGGCGCAGCTGCGGAGCTGGATTCGGCAGGGATTCCGTATTTTGTTGTCCTGACGTCGCCAACCACGGGCGGCGTTTCCGCCAGCTTTGCGATGCTGGGGGACGTGATCCTGGCTGAGCCGAAAGCCCTGATCTGTTTCGCCGGGCCGAGACTGGTCTACCAGACAATCAAGAAGGAGCTCCCGGAAGGCTTCCAGCTGGCAGAGGACGTGATGAAGCATGGCTTTGTCGACGCGATCGTGGAACGCCGCCAGATCCGGAATACACTGGTCCATTTGCTGAACCTTTATGGCTACGGGAAGGGGGTGGACTGATGGAGAAGGACAGAACATGGGAGATCGTCAAGCTCGCCCGTGATCCGAACCGGCTGACCGGGTCTGATTTCGTCCAAAATGTCTTCCATGGTTTTTTTGAACTGCACGGAGACCGCTGTTTTGGTGACGATCCTGCCCTGATGGGAGGGCCGGCGTGGCTGGACGACCTGAGAGTGATGCTGCTTGCCCAGGATCGGAAAAGAAGCCCGGGGGGCAGTCAGGAGAAGCATTTCGGCATGCTTGAACCGGAAGGATACCGCAAGAGTCTCAGGCTGTTCAGGCAGGCAGAAAAATTTCATCTGCCGGTTGTCTGCCTGGTCGATACCCCGGGTGCCTACTCCGGGATCGAGTCCGAATACCGCGGACAGGCAAGTGCCATTGCGTTCAGCCTGCGCGAGCTGGCCCGGCTGAAAACCCCCGTCATCTCCATCATACTCGGCCAGGGAGGAAGCGGCGGCGCACTGGCGCTGGCGGCGGCCGGAGCGGTATATATGTTTGAGAATTCCGTCTATTCGATTTTGTCGCCGGAAAGCTTCGCCAATATTCTCTTCAAGGATCCGACCAGAAAGGTGGAGGCTGCCAGGACGATGAAGATGACTGCGCAGGATCTGTATGAACTGGGCGTGATTGACGGCATCATCCCGGAGGATCCGGAGGGTAACTGGGTACACCCGGAGAAAAGCTACAAGGCTGTGAAGGAAGTCCTGCACAAAGAACTGGATCTGATGATGCGGATGTCGGCGGATGAACTGCGCACGTTCCGGATGGCGCGGTTCCGCCTGTACTGAGATGAAAAAGGAGTAGCCATGAAGATCGAAGATATTGAAAAACTGATCCGTCTGCTTGACGCGTCGTCCCTGACCCGGCTCGAGTATGAAACCGAATCAGAATCTCTGAAGCTGTCCAAGAAAAAAGAGTATCCCAGGGCAGCGAAGACCATCGCAGGGATGCCCGCCGCCATGCCCGCCGCCATGCCTGCACAGGCAGTCTGCGCCGATGCGCCGGCGGAGAATGATTCTCCCCGCATGGATTCTCCTGCCCAGACACAGGAAGATGATTCGATTACACAGATCCGGTCCACATTCGTGGGGACGATCTCCCTGAATGATGAGAGAACCGGAAAGCCTCTGATCTGTGTCGGCTCCAGCGTGAAAAAGGGACAGATTCTGTGTCAGGTTGAAGCCATGAAGATGTATAATGATGTGATCTCACCAGTGTCCGGAGTCGTCCTCAGCGTGGACGTAGAGAATGGCGCCGTAGTTGAATTCGACACTTTGATCGCAAAGATCAGATGTGATAGATGAGGTAAGCGGTATGGCCGGGAGCACAGTATACAGAATGCTCGGGGAGCAGGATTCCGAAGCGGCAGCCCGCCTTCTTGGCAGAAACCGGTTCTTCTTCGGAAGTCTGGATCCGGATCTGACAGCTAAGCGGTATGATCTGATCCAGAAGATGAAAGGATATCTCTACGGCGTCTGCGCGGAGCTCGATGGGGAACTGATCGCCATGCTGTGCGTGTACCGGGCCGGCGCGGACCGGAGCGCGAATCCGCACCAGGTCTTTGCGAGTGCCCTGCTGGTCGATAAAGCGCACCGGACGATGCTGTACTCCTTCATGGAACTGTACAGACTGATGATCCGTCATCTCGAGCAGACAATGCCTGAGGTAAGAGAGATCCTGCTGGAGGTTTACAACAAAAACCTGCCCTCTCTCTATATGCAGCGCATGTTTGGCAGTGTGATCGTCGACGGAGAGATGCCGAATCCGGAAGAGATCTTCATCCGGAACTATGCCCCGGGTATCCATTACAGCTTCCGGCCGATGATAGAGCGGACGCATCAGAGAATGGAGACTGCGCTTCCGTCTTTTGACAAGAAAAAGGTCCTGGAAAGGACGCCTCTTACGGACGGACGGTTCGTGGTCGCGCGATACCTCTTTGATGCGCTGCCCATGGATGTTTACTGCAATTACTACAGCGCCTGCGTCTGCCGCATTCGTTCAAAGCTTTTCTATGCGGGCCTGGAAGAGGGCGGTCTGCTTTTGGAGAATTACTCTGACAAAGAGCAGCGCTGGATCATCACAGGGAGGGATGCTTCTGTGGACGGCCACCTCCGGCAGGATACCGGGAAACGCTCTCAGGCCTGTGACACGCAGATGGTGCCGCCGGGAGAAAGGATTCATGTTCCGATTCCGGCCGGAGACAGATTCCTGCTTGAACTGGAGGATACCCAGATCGCCCTGTGGCTTAATGCCGATGACGACTGGACGCAGGATCCCTTCAACCCGGAACCGGCATCTGAGCCTTTTGCCCAGCCGCTTGGTTTAAAACAGCGCACGGGACTGATCACCGCCTCCGATGCCGGCAGAGTATGCTTCCAGGAGGTCTGGCCTTATCTGGTATCTCCCTATCTGTTTGGGACGGTTACGCCGGATCCTGAGCGGAATATCGTGATAAGAAAGCCGGAATACGCGGAAAGCTGTGCCGGAACCGGGGGGCAGAGCGGTGCTTTGAACCGGAATACAGAGGAGATTCTTGCCGAGGAGACACGCCGCGGCTTTCGCATGAAGCGATATTACAGGATCTCCCCAAACACTGCCAGTGTGCATACGACTGTCCGGCCGGAAGGCGGAGACTTTAAGGACTTTGATCCGGTCTTTGCGCTCCATCTGCAGGATATGAACGGCTCAGTCGAATTCACCGCCGCGGACGGGAGTGTCACGGAAAGAACCTTTGACTACGTCCGGGATCTGAGTATCTGCCACGATGAGGTGATTCTCTTTGAATTCAAGCCGGAAGAGTATGCGAAGAAAAAGCTGAAGCAGATCCTGCTGCACTTTGAAGGCAGCACATGGAAGGTGACGGCCGACAGGCCCTGCCGTGCTTACCTGCACAGCAATTACATCTTCCTCCGCCCCCTTGGCCAGATCACCTGGCCGGCCGATGAGGCGGATCTCGGAACCCTGACTATCACAGCAGTACCTGAAGATACGGAGTAAACCCCATGACCAGAAAAATCCTGATCGCAAACAGAGGTGAGATCGCTGTCCGCGCCATACGTGCCTTAAGAGAGATGGGCCTTGCAACCGTTGCCGTTTATACCAAAGCAGACAAAGACTCGCTGCACGTAATGTACGCAGACGAAGCCTACTGTATTGGGGAGGGCCGGGCGGCTGACAGCTATCTGGATTTCTACAGGATCCTCTCAACGGCAAACATCTCCGGGGCAGACGCCATCTATCCCGGCAGCGGTTTTTTGTCGGAAAACGCCATGTTCTCAAAAATGTGCGATGATGTAGGAATTCCCTTTATCGGGGCGCGTTCGGAAGTTCTGCATCAACTCGGAGACAAGCTTCTCGCGAAACAGGCTGCATCCGAGGCAGGGATTCCCACTGTACCCGCGAGTCTTAAGAGCATGGCTGACGTGGAGGAATGCCTGAAAGAAGCCGGAAGAATCGGATATCCGGTCCTTCTGAAGGCGGTGGACGGCGGGGGAGGGAAGGGAATCCGTGTCGTCCGAAAGCCGGAGGAGATGGATTCCGCCTTCAGGTCCTGCACGAAAGAAGCCATCACTGCATTCGGCAGCGGCAAGATCTTTGTCGAAAAACTCATTGAACATGCCCGGCATGTAGAAGTCCAGGTTCTTGCAGACCGGTCCGGCAATGTGATCCACCTTTTTGACCGGGACTGCACGATGCAGCGCAGGCATCAGAAGCTGATCGAGGAAGCCGTATCACCTTTTGTTTCCCGGAATACAAAGGCTAAGATGTACCAGGATGCCATACATATCATTCAGAGCATTTCCTATGATGGAGCAGCTACCGTAGAGTTCCTCGTGGACCGGGAGGAAAACTACTACTTTATGGAAGTGAATCCCCGCATACAGGTCGAACATCCGGTAACCGAATGCGTCACCGGAGTCGACATCGTGAAAGAACAGCTGCGGATTGAGATGGGGGAGAAACTGTGTGTCAAAACCCCGCGTTCCCCCTCAGGCCACGCGATCGAGGTACGGATCAACGCAGAGGATCCCTCCCGGAACTTCATGAGTTCTGTCGGTGAGATCAGCAAAGTCGTTTTCCCGGCGGGAAGCGGCGTCCGGATTGAAACCTTCATTCAGGCAGGAATCCGGATCTCGCCTTTCTACGATTCCATGATTGCCAAGATTATCACGTATGCGCCGGACAGAGACCTGGCCGTCAGGAGAATGCTCTTTGCGCTGGATGAGCTTGAGATCGAAGGAATTAAGACGAACACGAAGCTTCAGAAAACACTTCTGAAGACAGACGCATTTCTCACAGGAACCAGCCATACTGCTTTTGTAGAAGATTACCTGAATCATATGGATCCCGGAACCGGAGAAACCATATGAGTCACTATTCAGCCCCCACTTACCCGGAACGCTTCGCACTTTTCATTGTGGGAATTCATGGGGTGCTGAATAATTACCTATGGTTTATAGAGGAGGAACCATGGAAATCAAAGCACTCAAATGCCCCAGCTGCGGTGCAGATGTCGAATTTAAATACGATGAATCAAAGCCTTTCATCTTCTGTCAGTACTGTGGCACGAAGATCATGCTCGACGACATCCACACAGAGCACCGGATTGTGGATGAAGCTAAGCTGAAGTATCTGGATTACAGGCAGCAGCGACATGAAGAGCGCCTGGAACGTCATGAAAAGCGTCATGAAGAACGTATGAAGCGGCGCGAAGGCCTGCTCTCGGCACTGGGACTGAAGAAAGACTGAGTACAGCCTTCCGGAGAACGTGATGATCCGGCCGGAGCATTCAGAAAGGAAACGCATGATGGAACCGATTTCTCAGCAGATAAGAAAACAGGTCTTCAAAAACCTGATTGCCAGCGGAACGAACTGCCTTCATAATCTGAGAAGCATGGACCGAAACGCACAGGATGTCAATGATAATCTGCTTCGGGATATTCTGCGCAAAAATTCGCTTACGGAATACGGGAAGAGATACGGTTTCAGTCAGATCCGAAGCTATGAAGAGTATGCCCGGACTGTGCCGCTGACGGATTATGCGGATTACGAGGATGATATCCGGCGCATGAGTGACGGCGGGGAGAAGAATATCCTGATGGCCGCATCTCCGGATTATTACATCATTACCTCGGGAACAAAGGGCGCGCCGAAGAGGATCCCGTCCTCCCGGGAACAGTCGAAGATCATCAGAACCTATACAAACCTGTACCGGTTCGGCCTGATTTATGAATCCCTGGGGGATATCTGGTCGGACGGGGCAACCCTGTGCCCGATGGAAGTCCGTGTCCATGCGTCGGAAGGCGGAACCCCGATGGCCTATTTTTCCTCAAGAATGCTCGCTGATCTGGGAGACCTGATTCACTTCGCGTCCCTCTCCCCCAAAGAAGTGATCTGGTCTGATCCCGGCCAGGACAATCTCTACCTTCACCTGCGTTTCGGCCTGGCCTGTGAGAAGGTATCGGAGATGAACGCCGCGTATGTGACTGTCCTTCTCGAGCTGATGCGTTATCTGGAGGCTAATTGGCAGGAGCTGGTGCAGGATATCCGCGAAGGCACAATCAATGAAAAGGTATCGCTCTCTTTCCAGAAACGGGAGAAGCTGATCGCATCGATTGAGCCTGATCCGGAGCGGGCCGATGCATTGGAGAAGGAATTCAAAAAAGGATTTGAAGATCCCATCCTGCCCCGCATCTGGAAGAAGCTTTCCCTGGTATCTGCGGCCTGCGGAGCATCGTTTGCGCCATACCTGAAACAGCTTCAGCGGTATACCGGTAATGATCTTCCGGTTTACTACCATGGATACACTGCCAGTGAAGCGGTTCTCGGCATACCGGTGCGTCTGAATTCATCGTGGTTTATGCTGCTTCCGGACTCCTGCTTCTATGAGTTTCAGGAATTTGATGAGAAGAGCGGGATGGGCCTGGAGCATGAAACCGGCGCGCCGCTCCTTAAGATGAGCCAGCTGGAAAAAGGCCGGACCTATCTGGTAATCATTACAAACCGCTGCGGCCTCTACCGCTACCGTATGCATGATGTCGTGCGCGTCGTAGATTACCACGGAGAGATTCCGGTGATCGAATTCCTCTACCGGGAAGACGCGATGCTGAGCATCGGCGGAGAGCACATCACGGAGGACGAACTGACGGAAGCGGTATTCAAAGCGGCCAGGGAGGCACAGCTGCAGCTGACCGGCTTCTCCGTCTACACGGATTCGGAAGCAAAGCCTTTTGGAAGATATGTGATCCTGATTGAACCGTCCGGCGAGGCGGCGCTGCCGGATCCGGATTCTCTTGCCCGGCGGATCATGAGTATCCTGAAAGAAGAAAACGTGACAGTACAGCTGACTGCCCGGCTCGGAGCGGAGTTCGTTCCGGTCGTGTGCTGGCTGAAGCAGGGCACCTATGAAGAGTACCGCATGTGGCAGGGCAACCGGAATCTGGGCGGCAATCAGGTAAAACCGCCGCAGATTCTTCGCAGGCCGGAGCAGATTCAGTTTTTCCTGGACAAGGTGCAGGAGGATCGAAGAAACCTGTAGCCACTGGGGCTGCCGAAGGCGGACGGAGTCCTGATGCCATTGAAGAAATCTATTCGGCAATAGATTTCGTTCGCAAGTATAATATAATGATTACAGCGCCAAAAGCCTGACCTCCACGCAAGCTTGCTTGCGGTGGAGGGAAAGGGTGTTGGCGCTGTAATCATATAATCATTTACATAAATATTTAATACATACGGCAGAAAGATTCGGGAAAACGTGTTGAAGCAGCCGTGATTATGCACAAAATACAGGCATTGAAATTGTGCAATTGCCATAAAAAGACGTAAAGACTGGAAAAAATCAAAATAATCTATTGAAATGATTACATAAATATTTATAATGATGATGTAAGCATTGTGACGTTAAGATACGTCTGGATTTGTCAGGAGGAAAAAAGGATGAGGAAACTTGTATTAGGGATCATGGCAACAGCTTTGGCAGGATGCTTGTTCACCGGCGCTGCGATGGCAGACGAGACTGAGAAGGCCGAGCTCCTTCCGGGCGGTGGCAGCAACATTATCTACATTATCACTCCGTCAACATCGAATCCGTTCTTCAATACCGAGCAGGTCGTCGGATCCGCGAAGGCTGAGGAGCTTGGATATGAAGTAAAGTGCTTCTCCCATGATGATGACGCTGCGAAGCAGCTTGAGTATTTTGAGGCGGCCATCACCGATAAGGCAGCTGCCATCATCTGTGACAATGCCGGCGCCGACGCTTCCGTTGAGGCGGTCCAGAAGGCTTATGATGCGGGAATCCCGACGTTCCTGATCGACCGCGAGATCAATGAGAGCGGAATTGCCATTTCCCAGATCGTCGCGGACAATGCGCAGGGCGCTGCCGCAATCGCTGAGAAGTGGGTAGAGGCGATGGATTACGAAGGCAAGTATGCTGAGCTGCTTGGCCTTGAGTCTGATACGAACTGCTGGGTGCGTTCCGAGAACTATCATGCGGTTATCGATGAATATGACACGCTTGAGATGGTAGCGCAGCAGTCTGCCAACTGGGATCAGACCGAAGCCTATGAGAAGACGGAAGCGATCCTTCAGGCGAATCCGGAGATCACCGGAATCATCTGCGGCAATGACACGATGGCTTGCGGCGCAACCCAGGCCTGCATCGATGCCGGACGTGATGACATCAAGATCATCGGCCTTGACGGATCCGATGAGGCTGCCGCTTACATCAAGGATGGCAAGATGGTCGGTACCGCGCTTCAGCAGATCGCGGCAATCACCGAGATGGCTGTCGAGCAGGCTGATGAGTATCTGAAGGGTACAGCTCCGGAGCAGGAGAAGCAGCTGGTTGACTGTATCGCGATCACGGAAGAGAACGTCGACAATCTGTCCGCATTCGTTTACACCGAGAAATAAGAAGAATACAGACTGATGCCAGGGGGACCCTTTTCACCCGCAAAAAGCGTCCCCGATCCAGATGAACTGACGGGAACTGTTGAATGATTTGATGGGCAATCCCCTCACATTGCTCAGCAGTTCCCTTTTTGTATCCTGTTTTCGGGATGCATGGACAGATCCGGCTGGAACACAGCCAGAACCAAGGAGATGAACTATGAAGAGAAAACTTTTGTTAATGCTGGCAGGCGTCATGACGGCGTTGTGCGTGACCGGTTGTGTTAAGATCATTGACAAAGGGACCGAAGGACAATACACAGGCGAGACTGAATTTGACGCGGCTTCGAATTCCGGCGGAGACTGGGAGAAGGTTGTGGCTGAGATCACAGAGAATGCGGTCGACCTTTCCGGCCAGGCGGAGGAAGGAATTGACAAGGTGTGTGCTGTATCAGCCAGCGGAAAAGTGAAGGAATACGAATCCAAGGCAAATGGGAAGAAGAATGCCCTGATTCTGGAGGTGGAGGGATGTGATGATACCGTTAAGGTGCAGATCGGATCCATCTATTCCGGAACGGATGTCCGTGACATTCAGACGATCAAGAATTTTGAGTCCTTTACGAATCAGACGGAATGGTCACAGTACGCGAAAGCACTGAACGCGCAGGTGGATTCCCAGGTTGTCGCGCCGCTGTCCATCGATGACAGTGTTGTGGGCAAAACCGTGACGCTTGTCGGGGCGGCGTCTGCGTCCGGCGGAGAGATCACCATCACTCCTGTGTCTATGACGATTGAATAATAAAGGAGGAAACAATATGTACGATGATCCGAATGTTGTTCTCCACTGTGAAAAGATAGATAAGATCTACCCCGGAACAAAGGCATTG
>CACXFW010000139.1 GCA_902767065.1 uncultured Lachnospiraceae bacterium
ACAAGCGGTGAAACCGCTCTGTCCGCCCACAGCGAAGAACACGAAGTGTTCTGAGCAATGGGGGTGCTGAATAGTTACCCCTTTTTTTCCTATTCGCAGCCCAGCGCGATCTCATCAATCTGTTTCAGCTCCTCATCCGTAAAAGCGGTGTTTTCGACAGCGCGGATATTGTCTGTGATCTGTTCCGGCCGGGAAGCACCGATCAGGACACTTGTAACGATCCCGTCCCTGAGGATCCACGCCAGAGCCATTTCGGCAAGCGTTTGTCCCCGGTTTTTGGCAACCTTGTTCAGGGCACGGATCTTTTCAAGCCTGTTCATACTCAGATCACTCTCCCTGAGGAACCGCCCATCCGTCCGGATCCGGCTGTCTTCAGGGATTCCGTTCAGATAGCGGTCTGTCAGCATCCCCTGTGCCAGCGGGGAAAAAGCGATGATCCCCTTCCCGAGCCTGTGCGCTGTCTCTTTCAGACCGTTTTCCTCTATGGTCCGGTCAAAGATCGAGTAACGGTTCTGATTGATCACAAACGGCACATGGAGCATATCAAGAATCGCAGACGCTTTCTCAAGGGTCGGACCGTCATAGTTGGACAATCCCACATACAGCGCCTTACCGGCGGAAACCGCGCTGGCCAGCGCACCCATCGTTTCCTCCAGAGGCGTTTCCGGATCCATCCTGTGATGGTAGAAGATGTCGACGTATTCCAGTCCCATCCGCTTCAGGCTCTGATCCAGGCTGGCCAGCAGGTATTTTCTGCTGCCCAGGTTTCCATAGGGGCCTTCCCACATATCATACCCGGCCTTGGTGGTAATGATCAGTTCATCCCTGTACGGGGCAAGGTCTTCTTTCAGGATCCTTCCAAAAATCTTCTCCGCGCTCCCAGGCTCCGGTCCGTAGTTATTGGCAAGATCAAACTGCGTGATCCCATGGTCGAATGCAGTCCGGCAAAGTCTTAGCATGTTCTCATAGTTTCCGGTATCACCGAAATTATGCCACAATCCCAAAGACACGGCCGGAAGGCGCAGTCCGCTTCTTCCACAGTGCGGATAGGGCATGGATTCATATCTTTTTTCTGCTGCAACGTACATCCTCATCCCTCCTCTCCCAATGTTTCCTGAAAAGACTCAGGTTCACGGCTTCTGACGCCACGCCTCCTTCAGGGGCGTGGCTGCGTCAGTGGGCTTTCTTTTCTGACTGATCGATGATCCTGCATATGCTCAGGATATTCATCCCATCCTTGTACTCATAAGCCATGTCGTCCATCATATTCTTTACCATGAAGATTCCCAGTCCGCCGATGCTGCGCTCCCGGGCCTTCTTGGGTAATTCCGGATCCTCTTTCAATAACGGATTATATTTTACGCCATGATCGGTAAATGTCAGGATCACACGCTGAGGATTTTCCTGTGTCTCGATTCTTACGGTAGCCGGTCCTTCCTGAGGATCGTAAGCATACCTCGCGATATTCCCGAATAGTTCATCGATGGCAATATCAATCTGAGCCCTGGCGTGTGCCGGGCAATCCAGTCTGTCCAGCTCCGCATTCACAAAGTCAGTTACAGCTTCAATATTCTCCAACGTTGCCTGTACCGTCATTTCCTTCATGAGTCCGCTATCCCTTCTTTGTGAAAAAGCCCTTCCCTCTTAAGGCAGAAGAATCCTGCAACTATACTCTCACCACCAGATTGTTCAGCCTGAGCGCGGCCGTGTACTGCACATCCTTAGCCATACTGATCACCAGGCGCAGACCCATATGATGCATCGGCACTTCGTCTGAATACAGCTTAAGCTGCTTCACAGGATCAAAGATCAGGCAGTCATCCCGGATCCGGACGATGTACTCGTCCCCTTTTTTGATAATGCGCATGTCGATACTGTTGTGCTTCCCCGGACGGAAGCCCTCCTGCACCGTGTTGAACGCCATTTCCTCCACTGCCAGCGAGATCGCGTACATACGTCTTTTATCACAGCCATGGGCTTCGCAGAAATCCCAGGCAGCCCCGGACAGCTCAATCACCTCTTCCTTCGTGGTGATCGTCTTATCCAGCCGGTCCTCATCCGGCACATCAAAGTCTCTGGGCAGAAGCAGGACACGATTGAAGAAACCCTCCGGCTGCATTCCCAGCCTTCTGTTCACAACTGCGATATATCCTGCCGTTATAAAGAGCAAAATAAGCTGCGTCACGGGGAAAGAGACCCACGTCGCTCTTACACCAATCGCGGGAAACAGCGCGTAAGTGGAAAGAACCAGTATTCCAGCCTCCCGCATGATGGAAAAAGCCATTGCCATCCTGTTGCGGCCGATCCCCTCCAGATAACACTGATAGATAATATTCATCCCATAGAATGGCATTCCGATGGCATAGAACCGGACGGCCCCGGTCGCGTTTTCCAGCGTCAGCGGATCTCCTTTGATAAAGAGAGAGGCAAAAAAGGGGGCAATCAGAAAGAGGACCGCCGCTGTGCTCCCTGAAATGGCCAGGTTCGCTATGAACGAAGTTTTAAACAGCCGTTTTATCATAGGCCGGTTTTCTTCCCCCGCGAGCAGGGTCGTGATCACGGCAACGACATCTGCCATCCCGATGATCAGACAGTTCAGAAGAGAATCCGCCTGACGATGCACCGAATAAGCTGCGATACACCCCGTCACGGCAGACGCGGCAAGCAGACGATTGATCAGGACACCCCGAATCGTATTCGCTACGCGTCCGGCGCCATTGGGCAGTCCCTTCCAGAGAATCGCTCCTGTTTCGTTCCAGGGAATCCTCCGGAAGGTAAAACGGATCAGACGCTCCTTCCGCCTGAAATGGGTCATCAGAACCAGCAGGCTGATGTAATAGCTGACGCTGGTCGCAAGGCCCATTTCAAAAGTATCTCCATGGATCACAAAGACAACAAAAAGGTCGAGAAGGATATCGGAAACGGTCACAACAAACGCTGAGGTGACCGTGAGAGTCCGGTTATTGTCGACACCCATATAGCCTCTCAGCGTCCATGTCGCATTCATGGCCGGCAGGCCGATCACGTATCCCAGCAGATATCCCCGCGTTTTATCCAGAAGACGGGCTGAATTCCCGGTTGCGCCGAGCAGGACGGCAACCGGAGTACGAAACAGAAGGATCATAATCGTGATCAGGATCGCAGAGCCCACTGAAAGGATCATGGAAAGCGTGAAGACACCCCGCGCCCGATCAAGCTCGCCGCTTCCCACCAGACGCACAAGCCGGTTGCGCCCACCGACAGAAACCATCACAGTAAACAATGAAAGCAGGATCGTGACCGGGCTGACCAGTGCAAAGGCACTGATGGAATCTAGCCCCAGGCACTGGCCGATAATCACGCCATCCACCACTCCTCCGATGGAAAAAGCCAACGAAGACACAATGGTCGCAAAATAGGAGATAAAAAAGGTATTCCGAATGATACGATTACCTTCATCCTTCATGAAGGGGACCTCCTTCTTTGCATTCCTGCCTCAGTGAACCAAAGCGGAACAGGCCTCGGCCAGACTACTCAATCGTCAGAAGATCTGTAAAATGCGAGATTTCAAAAACTTCCATAATATTCCTGTTCCCATGAATCACCTTCAGGCGTCCATCCTTCTCCTCCATGTCCTGAGTCAGCGACAGAAGAATCCGGAGCCCTCCGGAAGAAAGGTACTCTACATTTTCCAGATCTATAATGATTTCCGTCATACCTTCCATCTGTGCCCGTATCAGGCTCTCCAGCTCAGGAGAGGTCGCGGCATCCATACGTCCTTCCGGTTTCACGCTAAGAGTTGTTCCATTCTTCTGAAATTCAGCCTTCATGCCATCTTCCTCCAAACCATTCTGCCACCGGTCAATCTGCGCCGGATTCAGCATCCTTTTACTGCATCCTCATGAAGTCCGCTTCGGGCCTACGCCAGCAGTTACTATTCACGGCCCCGCCAGCACAAAGCGACAGATGCAGATATGTATGCACAACCTTCCTTTAATGATATTATTACAAACAAAACCTGCTGTCCAGTTACAGTTCGCTGCCCCGCCGTTACAGGTCACACCCCGGCCAGCCTCCTGCGGAGAATAATGGCTTTTTCGTTTTTCACGGCTTCTCTTTGTGTTATACTTGAATGGCCACCGGTTTTGCGTTTTCACGGTTTTGGGAAATTATGGAAGCAATTGAAATCAGATCAATCGAGCAGGATTTTGAAAAGGCACAGCAGTATGTCCTGGCGCTGCTCAAAAAGCAGAAAAGTGCGGAGTCGGTAGTTTCGGAAATCATGCTGGTTTTCGAAGCCCTTTGTCATGATATTTTTGCGCAGATCAAGCCGGAGAATGCACCGGTCACGCTTCTCGCGCAGGAAAAGCGGGGATATGTTTCGATCCGCTTTACCTTTGAAGGGGCTATGTATATTCCGGGGGGGAAGGAGACAAAAGGATATTCTCCGGAGAGAAAGATTCTGGAGGGCTACTCCGATAAAATAGATTACAGCTACCATTCCGGATATAACAAGATCCTGCTCACGGTTCGCAGCAGTTATATAAAAATAGTGCTTCCCTGGGC
>CACXFW010000140.1 GCA_902767065.1 uncultured Lachnospiraceae bacterium
CCCCTGGAACCGCTCAGATCCGTCAGATAAGCAAGCTTATCTGACTGGATCATGAGCAATTCCAGGAGGTGCTGAATAATTACTATTACTGACAATCTCCGTCCGGATAAAGGTACCGTAATCGAACCTGCTTCGTCTCTCAAGACCCGTACTTTCGAACGGTCTCCGGCTCCTTCCTTCTGTCTCCACTTCTGCCGGCCTGATCAAAGGCTGGGATTGCATCCGCCTGTTTACGGTCATTCTGCAGTCCACGGTCTGCCAGGTTCAGACGGCAGCAAGGTCATGCCGGCGGCATCGGCAGCGTAGCGCCGCCAAAGGGCATGGCGATCACGGTTGCGTGTTCCCCGTAGCGCGCCATCGCCTCGTCAAAGGCTGTCTGCGCGCTGGGCTGCGGATTCAGGAAAATGCTCCTGACGAAGTCGTCATCCATCTCGCTGACCAGGTCGATCCGCGCGTTTTCCAGGACCATGGCGATGGCCGCCGCCTTGTGCCCGCCCAGCTGAAAGTCCTTCGCGATCCTCTCAACCATGGAATGGGCGGTCGGGGACTGCGTCAGCCATTCTTCAAAGCGCGCGCTTCCAAGCCCTTCATTGCAGGCGCCGATCACGATCATGGTGCCGCCCTTCTTCACCGCGTGTTTGGCATTATCCAGCGCCTTCTGGGTCTGGTACAGGTTGGCGTCCTTCGGCGCCCCTCCCTGCGAGACAAGCACGATATCCGCCCTTTCCGGGATCGGCTTCCGGTACATCTGGTCCAGGTAGCGGCAGCCGGCCCGGTGCGCTTCAATCACGTCTCCGGCTACCGCGTATACAATGTGTTTGTGTTCATCCAGCACGGCATTCACGATGTAATGGATCGGGCAGAACTTTAATGCCTCCTCCAGATCCTGCCGTACGGGGTTGCCCTCCAGCTTCCCGGCGCAGGCGTTCTCCGACACCATCAGGGAATGATTGCACTGGATTGCCGCCGGCGTGGATACGCCCGGCATCAGAGCCTTGACCCCGCCGGAATACCCCGCGAAGTAATGAAACTCTATATTTCCAAGGGCAATGCGAAGGTCGGCCTCCGCCACGCTTCTCGAGATATCAAAGGGAGTATTGTTGGATGAGGTTCCCATATGGACGCAGTCTTCGGGATCCGAATCGATGCATCTGATTCTGCCGAAGATCTCCTCTCCCGCCAGACGGCGTCTTTCCTCCTCGGTATGATGCCTGTGGGATCCGAGCGCAAACACCACGGTAATGTCCTCATC
The DNA here is from genome assembly GCA_902767065.1 of uncultured Lachnospiraceae bacterium. Taxonomy (GTDB): domain Bacteria; phylum Bacillota; class Clostridia; order Lachnospirales; family Lachnospiraceae; genus Porcincola. The sequence continues at coordinate 1,253 of CACXFW010000140.1, forward strand.
CGGCACACCCGCCGCGTTCAGTTCCCGGACAACAGAGGGAAGCACGTCATAGCTCGGAAGAGGTCTTGAGATATCGCTGGTAATGACCGCAACCTTCTGCCCCGCCTTCGCGACCTCGCGAAGCTTCCTCGCTCCGATCGGATGCTCCAGCGCGTAGTCAACCGCGTCGGCGCCCCGCCGCTCATGCTCCATTTCATTTGCCGTCAGAACGGCGATCAGGTTCTGATCCGGAATCTCTACTGTCTGTGTCCCCTTGCCGTAACCGAATTCCATTCGCATGACAGGCTGTCTCCTTTTCTGACCGATGCTTCATCAGGATACCGGAAATGCCTTCGCGGCGTGTCTGAGCGCCTTGACAACCGGCAGCTCCTCGCCTGTCAGGAAGCGGATCAGCGCCCCGCCTCCCGTGCAGACATAGCCAAGTTGATCTGTTACTTTGTACTTCTTCGCCGCCGTGACGGAATCTCCTCCGCCGACAACGGTGTAACCCTCCGCCTTGCCAAGCGCCTCGAAGACGCTCTTTGTGCCGTCCTCGCTCAGGCTGTCCTCAAAGACCCCCATCGGTCCGTTCACGAAGACGGTCTTCGCCTTTGCGATCTCTTCGCAGTAGATGCGGATGGTCTTCCTTCCGATGTCGATCGCCGTGAAGTCATCCGGCACCTGCTCCGGTGTGTATTCCACGCGGCTGCCATTCTCTGCTCCGCCAAGGTCCGCCGGAAGGACGATCTTCTCCCGGTACTTTTCATAGAGCGCGGCTGCCTTCGGAATGTATTCCTCATAGTTCTTCTGATAGATAAAATCGATGCTCTTTTGCCCGATCTTTTTCCCTGTGGCATGCAGCAGGATGTTTCCCGCAAGTCCGCCCGTCAGCACCTTGTCCGCGCTGCCGCTCTTCAGTACGGTCTCCATCATGATGAACGCATCGCTGATCTTCGATCCGCCCAGGACAAATACACAGGGTTTTTCCGGCTGTTCCATCAGCTCGGAAATCACGCAGTATTCTTTCTCAAACAGTCTCCCCATCGCGGACGGAAGCACCTGCTCGAATCCGCACAGTGTCGGCTGGTCCCTGTGGGCTGCCGCGAACGCGTCGCAGACATACAGGTCTCCCAGCGGCGCGAGCTTGCTCACAACCTGCGTCTTCGCCTGCTCCTCGTGCGTCAGCTTCAGCTTCAGCTCAAACAGGGTCTGCTCTTCACTGCAGAAGCGCACATTGTCCAGCAGGATCACCTCGCCGTCTTTCATTCCGGCAATCGCTTCCCGCGCCGTGGGGCCGCACACATCCTCGATCCACGTAACCTCTTTTCCGATCAGGGAAGAGAGAACCTTCGCATGCGGTCTGGTACAGTAGAAGTTCTGGTATTCGATGTCGCTGCCCTGATGGGCCATCACGACGACCTTCGCTCCGGCGTCTGACAGTTCCTTCAGGGTCGGGGCAAATGCCTCAATCCGCTGCGTGCTTTTCAGCGTATCCGTCTCCCTGTCCACCGGCTGGTTCAGATCCGCCCTGCACAGAACCGTCTTCCCCTTCAGTTCAAATTCATCAATCGTATTGATCCCAAATCTCATGTCTGTTCTCCTGATGATCTCCTTCTTTCATCCATACCGCCGCTGCTTAACAGGCTGTGCTGTTATTTTGTAACTATTCAGCACCCCATGAATTCTCATAAAATCAGGACGGGGAGTTTACTCACCGGACGATTTTTGAGAATTCATGGGGCGG
>CACXFW010000141.1 GCA_902767065.1 uncultured Lachnospiraceae bacterium
CCCGGTTGTGGGGAAGTTCCCGCTCCACGGGCCAGATCTGAGCTTTGTACTGCCGCTTACAGGCAAGCCTGACGCGTCAGATACAAAAACTCAGATCGGCCGTGAATCGTAACGAAATGTTTTCAAATCTGATATTGCAAATGGAAAGAAGATCGTATATACTATCGATGGTTATATAGTACTAACATTGATTATACAAACATGACATCGGTTTAATATGACTGATTCGCTTTGCCCGATGTACGGGGCCGGCGGTCAGAAAAGGGACACTGGAATGCAGTGTCCTGTCTGCAGGAGCCGGATACCGTTCGAAAGGGCGAAGTGGTTTTGATTACGGGACCTGAATCCGAACGGACCTTGTCAGGAATAAACTGTGTAACTATTCAGCACCCCCCATTGCTCAGAACACTTTGTGTTCTTCGCTGTGGGCGGACAGAGCGGTTTCACCGCTTGTCCGCCCCCTGGAACCGCTCAGATCCCTCAGATAAGCAAGCTTATCTGACTGGATCATGAGCAATTCCAGGAGGTGCTGAATAATTACTAAACTGTTGTTTACAGAGGAGAATAGTTACGATTCACGGCCCTGATCTGAGCTTTGTACTGCCGCTTACAGGCAAGCCTGACGCGTCAGATACAAAGACACAGATCGGCCGTGAATCGTAACGGAGAATACACAACACAATCAGGAGGAGAATCGTATGTTCATAAGATGGATGGTTAGCCTGGCGGCGTCCTGTCTTCTTCTTGGCGGGGCGGTATATGCTTCGGAAACTGAGGCGCAGGCATTGGATGAGAGCGTGGTGGAAGCGGTTTCCAGCGCATCCGTCGTTGATTACTATGGAGAGTACGGCCTTTCCGGAGATGAGCTGATGGAGGCAGTCAATACTCCCAGCGGATCCTATGTGGTCGCAACCGTGAACGAAGACGGCACAGCGCAGGCGGGATTCTTCGTCTACAGCATGTTGAAGGAAGGGGATACTTACTATCTCATGCTTGGGCTGGCGGAGAATCAGACACGTGAAAACCTGGAAAGAACGGGAGAGGGAGTGGCGCTGTACGCGGCCAACCCGGACAAGGACGCCCAGGCGCAATATGCCGTTTCCGGCGCGAGGATGGGTCTGGAGCTTGTGACAGACGAGGCGCTTGTCCGGAAGCTGAACACATCAGGCTATGACACTGCGATGCTGTGCGAGGTGAAATGGGTGAAGCCGCTCGGATAAGGAGCTGTGAAGAAAGAACCCGGGAAGCTTTTCTGCCTGTACGGGCCTTATCGTGAAAGCGGTCCAACCGTACAGATAGAGATCTTTACCGTACAGGCAGATCTTTTTCCGGGATCAGTCCTGAAAAACGGTACAGATCCGTGAATGATACTGGAGAGGAAGTCATGAGAATGCCTGAGAAAAACCGGAGAATCCTGCCTGGAATCGGATCCTTGTTCATCATACTGCTGCTTATGGCCGTGACAGTCTGCGCCCCCGTCCTCGCACAGGATGCGGAAACAGAAAACCGGGGCCGGTGGGGCGAAGCGGCAGACGAGATCGACCGGTATCTGGATGCCGCGTTTGAGGATTACCTGGAGGGGGATACCGACAGTGCCTACCAGTCGGTGAGCGACGCGTATTTCCGCGTATATGAAGTGACGGGGTTCGAGCGCCAGACGATGAGTTATATCTCCGGAAACCGGAAGAACGCGGTTGAGATGCAGTTTTCCGCCTGCAAAGCGAACGTCAGGAAGGAAGAACTGGATCAGGATACAAAGATCAAGGTGAGATCTTCGCTGATGAAGCTGAAAAGCATGATCCGTGAGGATGGCAATAAACTGGCAAAGATGGCCGGCGAACCGGAGACGGAAATGAAGTTTTTCCTCCATGGGGAGGAGGTAAGTGAGGATCCCTATGCGGATCTTTCCCAGGATCCGGATGCGGCGGCGAAGTATGACAACTGGTACGAACCTGCGACGCTGGTGAAGGAAGCACTCGATACGGCCTATATGGGGTATCTGGATAAGGATTTTGCGCTGGCGCTGGATAATGTCAACACGGCATTTTACTCCATCTATGAGGAATCCGGTTTGAGCCACAGGATCTATACCGACCTGTCGCTTGATGAGCGCGAGAAAATGGATGCGCATTTTGATGTCCTTCGCGGCCTGATCGGACAGGGAGAAGAGAAGTACCAGAAAAACAAATACCGGACCAGCACGGATAAGGCGAAGAACGATATCCTGAAGCTTGCGAAGAAGATCGACGTTCAGGAGGAGGAAGCGAAGACAGCCACGCAGCCTGAGACAGAGGAAGTGATGGCGCAAGAGCCGGAAAAGCAATCAGATCCCCGCTGGCTGACCTTCCTCGCGGCATTTGGCATTATCGTCCGGGAAGGCCTGGAGGCGATTCTTGTCATTGCTGCGATCATTGCCTACCTGATCAAGAGCGGAAACGCGAAGACGCTTAAGAATGTCTATCTCGGAGCGCTTCTTGGCGTCGCGGCAAGCTTTGTCGCCGCCGGAGGACTGTACATGCTGAAGAAGGTGTGGGTCGGCGCGGGGCAGAGCCAGGAGGTGATCGAAGGCGTCACGGCCTTGATTGCGGTATGCGTCCTGTTCTATGTCAGCAACTGGATGATCTCGAAGGCGGAGGCTGCCTCCTGGAGCCGGTACATCGACGGGAAGGTTCAGTCCTCGGTCGCGGCAGGAAGCGGGTTTGCCCTGGGATTTACGGCGTTCTTAAGTGTGTTCCGGGAAGGGGCGGAGGTGGTGCTGTTCTACCAGCCGATGCTTTCCGAGGGAAATGCCGGAATGGTCTGGGCCGGCTTTTTTGCCGGATGTGTGCTTCTTGTATTCATCTATCTGGCGATTACGAAGCTGTCGATCAGGCTGCCGATCAAGGTATTCTTCACCGCAACCAGCATTCTCATGGCAGTCATGTGCGTCAGCTTCCTGGGAAGCGGGATCAAAGAACTGGCGGAAGGAAATGTATTTGACCTGTCCCTGCGTGTTCCGGGCATACCGGAGAATGATTTCATCCAGCTCTTCGGGATCTATCCCTATCTGGAAACCCTGGTCCCGCAGCTGATTCTGTCCATCATCCTGCTGATTACGTTCCTCATGGCTCACTACAGAGGCAAGATGGACGCTCTGAGGCAGGAACTGACACAGAAACAGGAAGTGGCG
>CACXFW010000142.1 GCA_902767065.1 uncultured Lachnospiraceae bacterium
CCCTGTTCATCTGCTGCCCCTTACTAATGTTTCACACTGGTCCGGCCGCCCTTACAGCCGGATCAGCTCCCCTTTGATTATGATATGGTAATTATTCAGCCCACAGCGAAGAACACGAAGTGTTCTGAGCAATGGGGGTGCTGAATAGTTACATGATATGGTTTCATTATATCGAATCATGTCGGAAATTCAAATAGAAAGCGCGCGTTTTGGTGCCAAGTTATGCACCTCTTATTCACACGGTTACCCACGCGCTTTCCACATGGTTTTCCACTGCCTCGCAGAGAAGGAACCATGCAGTTCCTAATACAGCACAACCGGCGTTCCGGAATCCGCATTGTTGAAGATAAACTCCGCAGCATAGTACGGCATGTTGACGCATCCGTGCGATCCCCTGTACTGGTAGATCTGTCCGCCGAAAGCGGTTCTCCAGGTCGCGTCATGCAGCCCCTGCCCGTCGTAGAACGGCATCCAGTACTGGACGGACGTACCGTTGGTCTCATTGGACGGAATCAGCGTTGCAGGGCTCTCCTTATAGGCAATCGGGAAAATCCCGGTCTGCGTCGGGGTTCCCTTCGCAACACATCCGGTCACGACATCCGACTCCAGAAGAAGCTGATAGTCCTTGTAGAACCACAGATGCTGGGCGCCGATTGAGACCTCTACGTAAGAAGCCATATCATCCCGGCCATGCCTGCCGACGCCCCTGTACGCATATACCGGCTCACGCTCCGTCTGTGTGTTGGACTGGATATCCGCAAGCAGCTGCGCATATTCCCCTTCCTCATCGATGAGATAACCATAGTTGTTGTCATTTTCAGCAAAAATGATCTCGCTTCCGCCGGTCGTATGGAAGGGACGCGTATAGTAGATCGTATTATACTGCTGCCCAAGCCCCATGACATATTCGCGGAGCTTTTCCTCGCTCAGATAGCCCTGGCCGTTCTCAAAGACCACCCAGTCGCAGATCGTGTTCCAGTCCAGAACAACCTTCTCCTCCCCGAAAACATAGGTGATGACAGCCTTGTCATAGGAATTAAAGGTATTCACCTTCAGATTCAGACCGGGATCCGTCGATAAGATCGACGGAACAATATAGAGCGATTCCGGGATCGCAACCGATATGTCCTCTTCCGGCCTGGTTCCTCCGATCACCGCATCCACAGCCTGCTGAACCAGCTGCCGGATGTCGGAATCATTCAGCAGCGTCCCCTGTACTTCCGGAGTGATCGAATAATTCTTCGCCGCCTGGTCATATGTGATTGCGGCATCCACATTTTCAATCCGCGCATCAGCCAGCGCAGCTGTCGTGACAGCTGAAGAGAACACCTCGGAATCAAATCGGAACGGTACATCGATTTCAAACGAATTACCGTTCATCAGGGAGTCGAGAAGCACGGGGATCGAACTCTTCTGCTTCTTCAGGGCATCTTCAATCCCGGACATCAGCGCATTCTCATCAATCGTATATCCGACCTGGGCCAGAGACCACACCGCCTCCTCCCGCCCGCCCTCGGTCAGATGTACGTTTGCCTTCGTGAACTCCCCTTTGAGGAGCGCCAGAACCTCCTCAGGACTTTTCCCGGACACGTTATATCCATTGATCGTGGTATTCTCAAAAAAGGTTGTCCGGTCCCATTCCCTGCGAAGATATACAAAGGAAACCGTAAGAATCGCCGCAAGCAGCGCGACCCCGATCCCGAGAATCCATTTCATAATCTTAGCCAAAGTTTCACTCCCCCTGTTTTCAGTATCTTAGAACCTGTTCATAAGATATCATCATCCGCTCCATCCGTCAGCACGGATTTCAGGAAAAAATCATTAAAACATTCGTAAGGATTCCCCGTCCGGGGAAATGATAACATAACGAACGCCGGGCATCATCCGCCCGGCGTTATTCGTCTCATTCATACATTCATGGCATGAAGATGCCGCTTCAGGTGCGTTTTACCCTGATTTTGTAGATCAGCACCCACAGACCGGAAATCAGGAAATACGCTGCCGCCGCTCCGCGTGCGGCAAGTCCCACGTAGTCGTTCGGCGCCATCGGGATCATGAGCGCAACGCACACTCCCGTACATAAAACCGAAAGAACCACGACAAATCCCGGCATTCTTCCAGGATCCGTACCCTTTTTCGCATTGTCCCGGACAACCTTCAGGCAGAACATCCACTGAATATAATACATGACCACAAAAACGGACAGCACGATCATGACGATCAGCAATATCACGCCCTGGATCAGGGAAGAATCAATGGATCCGGTCTTTCTCTGGGCTCCGACAACCACGAAGTACACGGAAATAACCAGTCCGATCGCCAGCACCAGGCAGGCTATCAGGAACTTCAGTATCATCATGACCCTGGCGAGCGTGTATCCCCCCATCGGGAACTGACGGCGCTTGATATCCGTGCGGAAGAACATCAGCCACAATGCCAGGCAGTACAGAATATTCGGCACAAGGAATACAACCGCAATGATCAGCTCAACCGTCTTGCCAAGCTGCGCCACAATGTCCTGCACATTTACGACCATCTTAACCAGCTGGGATGCCAGTTCGGTGAGCATCTGGGTAAAGAAGTTCGTTCCCGTCCCGGACAGGATGTTCGCAAGCATGACATCCGACTCGGTAATGTTGCGAAGCGCGTTGCCGCAATAGATGTTGTAGACATTCAGCGCGAACATTGCCGTGAAGGCCAGCGCCATCAGGAAGAAGGTCACGCTCTTCACACGCTTGCGGGCGCGGACCATGAACATCTTGCTGCCGCCG
>CACXFW010000143.1 GCA_902767065.1 uncultured Lachnospiraceae bacterium
GGGCGGACAAGCGGTGAAACCGCTCTGTCCGCCCACAGCGAAGAACACGAAGTGTTCTGAGCAATGGGGGTGCTGAATAGTTACATAGTTTATTCCTGACAATATCCGTTCGGATTCAGGTACCGAAATCGAAACTGCTTCGTCCCTCAAGACTCGCACTTTCGAACGAGATCTGGCTACCCAATGATTCAGCGCCCCTTTCCCGCCGCTGCAGGCAGGCTTAAGAACAGGGGACGGAACAAATCCTGAAAGAGCAGAGAAAAAATGGAACAGACAGGAAATGGCGAGGTTGTTCTTTGCGCGGCCAGCGCTTACGAACAGAAATACTATTTTAACGGCTCCTTCAGCCAGATCCCCGGAGATGTCAAGGATCAGCTGCATATTATCTGTGTGCTCTTCACGGAGGATATCGGCGGCATTATCCTGTTCGTCTTTGATCAGGAGGGGCATCTGCAGATCCGGACACAGGCGAAGGATTCCGATTACAATTACGATGAGATCGGCGCGGCCCTTGAGGTGAAGGAGATCCAGCGGACGCGCAGAGACATGCTGAACGGACTGGAGCTCTACTACAGGGCTCTGTTCCTGCACGAGAGCCTTGATCTGGAGGAATGGCAGCTGTCATAGCTCTTTTGCGGTGCAGCGGGCCGGGACCGTTCTCAGGCAGTGCATGCGTGGAGATGAGACGGATACCGTTCGAAAACACGGCAACGAAGGACGAAGCAGGTTCGATTACGGGACCTCAATCCGAACGGATCTTGTCAGGAAGAAGCGACCGTTTACAGAGGAGAGCGTAAAAAGGAGTGGATCAGTGTGAGGATTGGCAGCGTAGAACTGGCAAACAACCTGATACTGGCACCGATGGCAGGCGTGAGCGACCTGCCATTTCGTCTGCTGTGCCGGGAAATGGGAGCGGGACTTGCCGTCATGGAGATGGTTTCCGCCAAGGCGATCCTGTATCGGAATAAAAATACGAAAGAACTGATGCGCACCACGCCGGAAGATCGTCCGGTCAGCCTGCAGCTGTTCGGATCGGATCCGGAGATCGTATCACAGATCGCGCTCCAGATCGAAGAGGAACCCTTTGACATCCTGGACTTTAACATGGGCTGCCCCGTTCCGAAGGTGGTAAAGAACGGAGAAGGGAGCGCGCTGATGCAAGAGCCTGAGAAGGCAGCGCGGATCGTACGCGAGTGCGTGCGCAGGATCCATAAACTGATGACGGTCAAGATCCGGAAGGGCTTCAATGATAAGGAGGTCAACGCAGTCGAGCTTGCGAAGCGCCTTGAGGACGCCGGCGCGGCGGCCATCGCGGTTCATGGCCGCACCCGGGAGCAGTATTATTCCGGAAAGGCAGACTGGGACATAATCCGGCAGGTGAAGGAAGCCGTGAAGATTCCCGTGATTGGAAACGGAGATGTGACAGGACCCAAAAGCGCGCGCGCGATGCAGGAAATGACAGGGTGCGACGCGGTCATGATCGGACGCGCGGCGCGGGGAAATCCCTGGATCTTCCGGCAGATCGCAGGCACCGGAGGAAAGCCGGACCTTGTTAAGCTCAGGGAAACCATCCTCCGCCACGCGCAGATGATGACGGACCTTTACGGGGAATCTGCAGGGATGCGGAAGATGCGCAAGCACGTCGCATGGTATACCGCAGGGTACCCGCATTCCTCGAAGCTGCGCGGCCTTTCAAACAGTATCGCGACGATGGATGACCTGAGAAATTTATTGACTTTGCTGAATCCATAACCTATAATCAGGCTTTAGTGCTAAACGAGTAAATACCGTGGAAAACAAAGGCTTTTCCGCGATATAGGAGGGGGATTCAGATGGAAGAAGGGAAGAGACTTCTGACGCAGTCAGGATATGAGAAGCTTCAGAGCGAGCTGGAAGACCTGAAGGTCAATGCCAGAAAAGAGATCGCCGAAAAGATCAAGGAAGCAAGGGCACAGGGTGACCTGAGCGAGAACGCGGAGTATGATGCGGCGCTTGACGAGCAGAGAGACATTGAGGCGCGCATCGTCGAGATCGAGACGATTCTGAAGAATTCTGAGGTAATGGAAGAGCACCCGGACGATGGCAGCATCAACATCGGAAGCCGCGTAACGATCCGCGAAGACGGAACTGATTTCGATATGGATATCGACATTGTAGGCGCATCCGAGGCAAACAGCCTGAAGGGGCGCATTTCCAACGAATCCCCTGTCGGGATGGCGCTGATGCGCAGACAGGCGGGAGACTTCGTGACAGTTGACACGCCGGAGGGAACGATCCGCTACGAGATCATCCGCGTTGAGCACTCGGTAGCCTGAACCGGATCGTCTTCGTGACTGGCCGTACAGGTGGAATCATTTTCCGTGGATTCATCAATGACTGACACGGTAGATCAGGACCATATCACAGGAGATAAGCCAGATGGCAGAGCAGAATCAGAGTACACAGAACATTAACCAGCTGATGAAGGTACGGCGGGAGAAGCTTGCAAACCTTCAGTCGGAGGGAAATGACCCGTTCGTCATCACAACCTATGACCAGACCCACCATGCCTCCCAGATCAAAGAGCATTTTGACGAGCTGGAGGGTAAGGAAGTCTCCATTGCCGGACGGATGATGAGCAAGCGCGTGATGGGCAAGGCGTCCTTTTGCAATGTACAGGACCGGTATGGGAACATCCAGGTCTATGCCGCGCGCGACAGCCTCGGCGAGGATCCCTACAAGGCATTCAAGAAGATGGACATCGGAGATATCGTGGGCGTGAAGGGAACCGTGTTCCGCACGAAGATGGGTGAGATTTCCATTCATGCGTCCTCCATGACGCTTCTGTCCAAGAACCTGATCCCGCTTCCGGAAAAGTTCCATGGCCTGCAGGATGTCGACATCCGCTACCGCCAGAGGTACCTGGATCTGATCATGAACGCCGAAGTCCGCGATACATTTATGAAACGGTCGCAGATTATCAGCGAGATCCGCAGGTTCCTTGACGAGCGCAACTTCATGGAGGTTGAGACGCCGATCCTGGTCGGCAACGCCGGGGGAGCCGCGGCGCGTCCGTTTGAGACGCATTTTAACGCGCTCGATGAGGACATGAAGCTGCGGATCAGTCTCGAGCTGTATCTGAAGCGCCTGATCATCGGCGGCATGGAGCGTGTCTATGAGATTGGCCGTGTCTTCCGGAACGAAGGCGTCGATACCCGCCACAACCCGGAATTTACCCTGATGGAGCTCTATCAGGCTTATACGGATTATAACGGGATGATGGAGCTGACAGAGTCCATGTTCCGGCATCTCGCGACAAAGATCTGCGGCAGCGCGAAGATCACATACCAGGGAACGGAGATCGACATGGAGAGCCCGTTCCGCCGCCTGCCGATGATCGAAGCGGTGAAGGAGTATTCCGGCGTTGATTTCTCCCTGATCAGGACGGATGAAGAGGCGAAGGCCGTCGCGAAGGAGAAGGGCGTGGA
>CACXFW010000144.1 GCA_902767065.1 uncultured Lachnospiraceae bacterium
CGGCCTCGCGCAGTACCGGCCTTACGCGGACACTTCAGTGGAGGATGTATTCAACCGCGCTGACAGCCAGATGTACGAAGAAAAGACGCGGCTGAAGGAGATGAAACTGATTCAGGAGAGCCATTCCCTGAAGGAGAGGACGAACATCCGGCTCATCAGCGAGGACAGGAGGATCATGCTGGATGCCCTGTACAAGGCGTTCGAGGTGGTTTCCGATGGATCTTACCTGTTCCTGTGCGATATGAAATATGACTTCTCCCGCTGGTCCAAAAACGCGGTGGATACTTACGGGCTGCCGTCCGAGTACATGTACGGCGCGGGGGATATCTGGGAGAATCAGATCCATCCCGAGGACAGGGAGGCTTACCATAAGGGGATCGATGAGATCTTCTCCGGAAACGCGGCGGGCCATAACATGCAGTACAGGGCGAAGCGGGTCACAGGGGAATATGATGTCTGTACATGCAACGGCATCGTGATCAGGGATCCTTCCGGCGAGCCGGACTACTTTGCCGGCAGCATACGCAACCATGGCATACAGGGGCATATCGATACGCTGACCGGGCTCAGGAACCAGTATGGCTTCTTCGAGGATCTGGACAGCTATATCAAGAGAAATTCCAGGATCAGCGTGGCGTTGTTCGGCATCAGCCGGTTTTCCGAGATCAACGAGATGTACGGGTATCATTTCGGGAACCGCGTATTGCAGCTCTATGCCCGGAAAGTCCTTGAGGTGACGGGGAACCGGGGACATACCTACAGGATCGACGGAACAAAGTTTGCCGTGGTCACCAACACGCATTCCATTGAGGAGCTTAAGACAGGGTATGATCAGTTCCGGGAATATCTCCATGAGGACTTTCAGGTGGATGGCAGGAAGATCATGCTTGACCTGCACTTAGGCGCGCTGAGGGTGGACAGTTTTGACATCGATTCCCAGACAGTCTATGCCTGCCTGAATTATGCCGATGAGGAATCCAAACTGCGCCACCAGGGAGACCTGGTGGAATTCCACGACAATCTGAATGAGGAGAACCGTCAGAGGCTGGAAAAACTCCACGCGATCCGCGCCTCCATCATGCACGGCTGTGAAGGGTTCTATCTGCTCTATCAGCCGGTGGTGGACGCCAGGACGGAGAAGCTTCTCGGGGCGGAGGCCCTGCTTCGCTGGAAGGACGACCGCTTTGGGATGGTTCCTCCGGACCAGTTCATTCCGATTCTGGAGTCAGACCCGCTGTTCCCGGAGCTTGGAGAGTGGATCATCCGGGAATCCATCCTGGCGGCAAAAAAGATCCGGAAGCAGTATCCGGAGTTTATGATCAATGTCAACCTGTCCTATACACAGCTGGAGAAGCCTGACTTTGTGGATAAGGTGCTCCGGATCCTGAATGAGCTGAATTATCCGCCGGAGCACCTGTGCCTGGAGGTGACAGAGCGGTGCAGGCTTCTGGATACAGAGCTTCTGAAGAATGTGGTGGCAAACCTGAAGGATAAGGGGATCCTGATCGCGCTCGATGATTTTGGAACCGGGTTTTCCTCGATCGGCATCCTGAAGGAACTTCCTGTCAACATCATCAAGATTGACCGCAGCTTTGTGCAAAGGATCGAAGAAAATGAAATTGACAGAAAGATCGTGTACACGATTGCCGATCTTGCCGCCGTCTTCAGCGCGAAGGTCTGCGTGGAAGGAATCGAGACAGAAGGCATGAGGGATATTCTGAAGGGCTATCATGTGGAGAGCTTCCAGGGATATTATTATGCAAAGCCTCTGATGCCTGAGCAGTTTCTGGAATGGATGATCCGGCCGGAAGGCCGGAAGACTCCCGGAGGAGATCCACAGCATGGTGCAGGAGATGCTGGATAAAAATGCACCGTACCTGACCGGTTTCAGGACACTGAAGATCTGAACCGGGCAGATTCCTCATAGAGATACAAGCTGTCCAATATGCATCAGGTGATGAGCTTCAGCCTGTATCTGAATGCCATCCACTGCTTCTACACGGACCGGCAGGTGGATTTCGACATGCTGGAGGCGTTCTCACCGGAAGAGATTGAATGCATTGCACCGATGGAGCATGAACGGTGGGTGCGGGAGCATCAGTCGATGGGGTGGAGCCACGGTGATTTTTATGAACAGGTACCGGTGCCGCGGGGAGTCTGTGAAAAGGAGTACCGCTCAGCGCTTCGTGAGCAGGCAAGATGCCACAAAATGGCGATGGATGGAGAACTGACAAAAGAAAAGATCCTCCGGCATTACCGGGACTTCCTGCCTGAAGAGGAGAAAGAAAAGGACTATCAGCTTTTCAACTGTATGCTGAGGCTGATCAGAAGGTTTGACGGGCTCAGGATCTATCGGTTTGCAAAGGACAGTTCGCGGGTATAAAAAACAGCCCCGCCCGTATAAGAAGAACCGGGAGGGACTGGTTTTTTATGAATTAGTCCGGCTGGCCTGCATATTCGGATCTGCCGAAACCAAGGATGAGACGGCCGATCGGGCCGAGGAAGAACAGCACAAGACCAAGGCCTGCTCCATGGCCAAATGCTTTGGACAGCTTAATGGACTGAAGGCAGTGCAGGACAATTGCGATAATGCCGCACACGCAGGCAATGATTGTCTTCCACATGGGAGCGCCTTCTCCGGTTGACATAAAACTGAACAGACCGGACGTGATCAGGAAAATGAGCCCATAGAATCCGTTCCAGCAGATGCTGTATTCTTCAAAAGTGTTAAGAATCGGAATGATGGACATCCAGCCGGGCACGTCAGCCTTGCTGAAGATCTTCCAGTCCGCAATAATCTGAAGAATGAACCATACCAGTTCCAGCACCAGGATGGTGGTTAATGAGACGGCAACGATACCGCCGACGACGCCTGCTGCAGCGGCTGCCTGTGAAAGCGCCTGATCCGCAGCGGCAGAGCTTTCTGCCTGAGAAGCTGCAAGCAAAAACATAACAATTCCCTCCTTAGAAAAACAAAATGATATATTAATGACACAATGTGTTGTATTATACACCTGCAAAGAGGGGAAATCAAGCAGTTTTTATGTGCCGGATTGGAACAACTTGATGTACACAGAAAAGAATTGCATCGTTCATTTTCAGTGAATATAATAACAAATTGGTGTAACTATTCAGCCCCCCACTTACTCGGAACGCGAAGAAATATACTGGTACTGATGACGAGGAGGCGTCTGATGAGTAGAAATGGAACCCGTATTTCCAAGTACGAAAGAACAACGGCAAATGATATCGGCTACAGAGGGCCGCTGTCGTACCGTCATCTGCTGATTTTAGGCTGGTTATGTATTTCCTTTAAGGTCCTTGACATACTGATCTCGCTCGGAATGAATCTTGATCCGAATCAGCCGGGGTGGGTGATTACTTTAGGGAAAGTGGCAGGATTTCTGGGAAG
>CACXFW010000145.1 GCA_902767065.1 uncultured Lachnospiraceae bacterium
CCCCCTTCTGGGACTGTGCGGATCAGACATTTATCAGGTGGCTGGGCGCTGATCTCATGGAAGAAACAGAATATCTCGGACGGCCATGCGGCCTGTATCATGCGGAGCCGGGAACCATTACCTTCACATATCAATGTGATATGGTTATAGATGATGAGACCGGGATCTGCCTGTGCTACACGGCGGACGAGCTGCTGAAAGGAGCGGTATACAACATCACGGATGACAATACGATTGAGATCAGTATCGGCGATTACGATATTGGCGGCGATGAAATGAATTTCTACTGCACCGCGTTTAAAACGGATCATGTTTCCTTCGAAATACCAGAAGGTTAAAGAATCTGTCGGAAATGGCTTCCACCTGTACGGTTGCCATGCATGATGTGATTCTGTGGGACAGATCACATAGAGCCACAATCCTTAATGATCGGCGTACAGGTGGGACAAAGGATGGAAGGAGCGTCAATTCGAATGAAGCTGAAACGCAGGATGAAGAGAGGAATCTCCGCACAGCTTATCTACCTGATTGTAATCGGGGTTCTGGTAGCCGGTGTGATTACTTATTTTTTGCAGTACTCGGTTTCGCACAGAAGGGTCAGAGTCGCGATGGGAGAGCGGGCTGCGGAAACGGCGCGGGAGATGGTTTCCGCGCTGCATGAGTATCAGGCGTATGAATGGCTTCTTCCGTACTGGTATGAGAATGCTGACAGGCTGGAAGTGGAGTATGATGCCGACTTTCGCAGCGGTACTGTCACCGAGGAAAAGGAACGGCTCTTTGCGAAGCGGCATCCGGATCTTTCCATCCGCTACTTAAGCCGGGAGGAGGTTGAGGCGCTGCCGGAGGAGGATCAGAAGCTGTATGCGGAGATAGCCTATTCCTGGATTCTGTCCCGTGTCAATGAGAGCAAACGGATTCTGGGATGTGATTATCTCTATCTGAGTGTGACCGGTACGGATGCCTCGGATCATCCTTATCATTCGCAGTGCTTTCTGATGAGTGGAGCGGATCCGGGTGCCGTGAGAGGGACTGCGTATGGAGAGGTATATACTCTGGGTGTGACGGTGCCGGTTGAGAAAGGAAACGCTGCGGACAGCATGCGGGGGGCAGTGGAGCTTTTTGAGGATCAGGCCGGCTCCGACAAGGTATCCGGGGAAGCCCTGACGGGTGCCGGCAATTATGTGGATTACTATACGTGCGTGGCGATGGTCGGGGAGGAAGCATACTTTGCAGGCGTTACCTACGATATCAAAAGCCTGATTTCCCAGATCCGGATTGATACGCTCAGGAGTACGCTTCTTGCGGCGCTGTACCAGATTCTTCTTCTGTGGATTGTGATGCGTCATGTGAGCCTTTATATGATTCGTCCGCTGAAAAAGATTCTCGGGAGCATCCGCGCCTATACACGCACAAGAGACAGCGCCTCAGCCGAAAGAGATATGACGGAAGTCCTTTCCGGAAAGAAGGCGATGGCAATCCGGCAGAATGAGATCGGACAGCTTGCGGAGGACTTCACTTCCCTGACAAAGGAGATTGATGATTATGTGGAGGAGATCCGGACGGTCACATCCCAGAAGGAGAAGTACCATACAGAGCTGAATATCGCCTCCCAGATCCAGGAGCAGGTGCTTCCGAAGGATCTCCCGGATGTTCCCGCGAAGAACGCATTTCATCTGCATGCTTCGATGATACCGGCCAGGGAAGTGGGAGGGGATTTCTATGATTTCTTCTTAACCGGTCAGGATCAGCTGGCTCTTGTGATCGGCGATGTCTCTGATAAGGGGGTACCGGCGGCTCTGTTCATGATGATTGCGAAAACGCTGATCAGAAATTTCGCAAAAGTGGAGAATAGTCCTGCACAGATCATCTCCAATGTCAATGACCAGCTGTGTGAGAATAATGAATCCGGATATTTTGTCACGGTATGGTTTGCCCTGATCGATCTGACGACCGGGCAAGGCACAGCGGTCAATGCGGGACACGAGAAACCGGCTGTCTGCAGGGCGGGAGACTCGTATGAACTGATCTACAACAGGCACTGCCTGCCGCTCGGCTGTGTTCAGGGATTGAAGTACAGGGAACAGACATTTCAGATGAACCCGGGCGATCAGCTGTTTGTCTATACCGATGGCGTCCCGGAGGCAGTCAATCAAGGCAATGAACAGTTTGGAACAGACAGGATGCTGGAGGTGCTGAACCGGAATAAAAATGTCAGGCCGGAAGAGATTCTTTCACGGATGAAATCGGAGATTGATGCCTTCGTGGGGGATGTTCCGCAGTTTGATGATACTACAATGTTGTGTTTCCAGTACAAAGGAGCCGGGAATTGAAGCGATTTCGACTGAGAGTTTTATGTACGGTGCTTCTTGCCGCTGCATTGATTGTCGTTTTTGGGTGGATTGTCGCCTGGCAGAACTACAGACAGCTGTCCAGGGAAGCGGCAAAGGGAAAGCGGCTGACCCTGGAAGTGGTTGATGAAACCTTGAATAATCTGTCCAGAGCATGGACGGAATATAAAAAAAAGCTCACAGAACGGTATGAGGTTGAGGCTGTTTTCGCTTCCCTTGCCCTTCAGAACGTCATCGATGACGGGGACGTGACCGGGGAAAACCGGGACAATGGCATTGTGGTCAGCATTCAGGACCAGGAACTGACCCCGGATGATCCGGCTGTCCGCACACTCGGTCTTGACGCTTCTTTGTTTCAGGGAAGAAAAGGCTCCTTTGCCGCGCCAGGTCAGCCGACAACCCTTGTGGTATACAGCAGAATCGGGAATACACCCAGCTATTTCGTGAAATGGATCGAAGACACCGTACTGGACGATGTCGTGAGGGAAACCGTTGATATTCCGGGTATTCTGAAGTGGACAGAAATCACTTATGATGTGCCTGCCATATTCATATCCTGTGATCCGGACAGCGGTAAGATCTCAGAAATCCTTTACAAAAACAATCACTATTTTTCGGATTGTGAAAGCCTTGAGGATCTGGGACTTACACTGGATGACCTGAAGAAGAATGACGCAAAAGAGCCCGGAACCCTGAAGGTTGGTGATGTCAGTTTTTCTTATTATTCAGAAAAGTCAGAATTGCCGTCCGGGTATGTCATTTTGCTGGAACCGGTGCCGGATCTGTATGCAAAGGCGTTCATCCAGGAAGGTTATATGGTTTCGGCCCTGGTCATTGTGGTGGTAACGCTGCTTGTCGGAGGTTTTTCCCTGTATCCTTATATCCGCAGCAATATCCTTACGCCGGAAGAAGAGAAGACCTATGAGCCCGCCCGTGTCAGATCGGGTGCTTCTTTGTTCGGGGTATTCGGACTCATCATCATTGCAATCTGCGGAATGTTCAGTTATGCGCTGAACGGGGTGTATGACGATGTCATCAGGGGAAGGATGTGTCTTGACCTGGTGGAGGACAGCTTCTCCATGTATACGGAACGGTATGAACGGAACATGCAGAGCTTTCGTGAGGTCTATCTGGATTACGGCAATCTGATTGCCGGGTTTCTTGATGCCTATCCCAGGCTGAGGGATACGGAGGTTCTGTCGACGCTTGCTGAGAGCATCTCTGCCTCATCCATTACCCTGTACGATTCCAATGGCCGCGAAACGGTAAGCAGCGGCCGGTGGAACGGCCTGAAACTGGGGAAGGATCCGGATTCCGCAACCTATGACTTCAGACGGATCTTAAGAGGCGTTCCCAGTATCATCCACGATCCACAGATCGATGAGGTGACAGGGCAAAATGAGATGAGGGTGGGAATCCAGATCCGGGATGACTGGGCTCCTGACCGGTATGGAGTGATGATGCTCTGCGTCGATATCCCTGCCTTGACAAGCCGTGAGATTGATCCGGAAGAGTCTGTCAGAAGGATTCTATCCAATCTCTCTGATGCCGCGACGACGCTCTGGATCGCGGATCCGCAAACCGGACGGGTTCTCGTTTCCAGCAAAGAAGAACAGGAAGGAGAAAACACTACAGCTCTGGGCCTTGACGAATCGGATCTGAAGGATAACCTGATGAAGACAATCCAGGCAGAAGAGGGAGTCTTCTTTGTCACCTCCTCTTCTATGGAAACACCCGGGATCCTTGACTGGACGGCTGCCTCGAAAAGTGTCATAGCCTACTGCCGGAAACCTGAGACTCCCTTTCTGGGCAGAATGGTTTCTCTTACGGTTACCGGCTGCATCCTGTTTTTGGGCATCTACAGCTTCCTTGCGTGGATGACACTCTCCGGATATACGGTTGATTTTTTCAATCGGTGTAAACAGGTGAAAGAGGCCGGGAACCCGGAGAAAAAAATGAATCCGATCCGCAGGGCAATTGCCCAGGCCACGCCGTCCAGGAAGGGCATTGTTGTCATGGAACTATTATCCGCATTCTTCCTTCTGCAGATTGTCTTCATCGTGAATTCAAATTCGTCCGCCGCGAGAAATACGGTTTACTACTATATTTCTGCCGGGGAGTGGGAGAAGGGCTTCAATCTGTTTTCGATTGCCGCGATCGTGATCCTTTTGGCAAAAACGGTGCTGATCGTGATCGGAATGCGCTTCCTCATGGCCATCTGCGGCTCTTTTTCAGGATCCAGGTGGAGGACGATCTTCCGTCTGGTCTCAAATGTCACACTGTATATTGCCCTGATCGTCTTCCTGATCAAGACCTTTGAGTATCTGGGGTTCAGACCGGCAGTGATCGCGGCAGGAATGGGATCCGTTGCCCTGGCGATCTCCCTTGGCGCGCAGAATTTTGTCGCGGATATTTTCGCCGGTCTGACCTTCGTATTTGAGGGGACCGTCCATGTTGGAGATATCGTACAGATCTCGGCATCCGGCAGTCCGGACCATCGCGGAAGAATCGTGGAGGTCGGGATCCGCAGCATCAAGATTCAGACCCGGGGAGGCGACCTGATCACATGTAATAACAGGAATATCGGATCGATCAGGAACAGAACCCAGATGAATTCCCTCGTGATCTGTGAGCTGTCGGTATCTTCTGAGATTCCAATAGACGACCTGGAGAAGATGATGAAGGAAGAATTACCGGGAATCGGACGGATGGACCGTCAGATACTGAGCGGCCCTGTCTTTAATGGCGTAACCGCGATCGGAAACGGGATGATG
Source organism: uncultured Lachnospiraceae bacterium (assembly GCA_902767065.1). GTDB lineage: Bacteria > Bacillota > Clostridia > Lachnospirales > Lachnospiraceae > Porcincola. The sequence continues at coordinate 5,123 of CACXFW010000145.1, forward strand.
ACGCTGTCGGTGAGCGCGGAATGCAGTGAAGAGAATTACAGCTATGTCATGGACAGGCTGAACGTCTCCCTGCTGCGGATTTTCAGGGAGCATGGATACTCTGTCTGACCGCTCCTGTTCACTGCCCGGATGGATCTGTCAGACGAAACCGCCGGATTGATCCGGACGCAGGCCAGGCCTGTTTTCGCCCGGCTGTATGGACGATCCAGTAAAAATGAACTAAAATAGTAATTATTCAGCACCTCCTGGAATTGCTCATGATCCAGTCAGATAAGCTTGCTTATCTGACGGATCTGAGCGGTTCCAGGGG
>CACXFW010000146.1 GCA_902767065.1 uncultured Lachnospiraceae bacterium
CAACCGGCATGTCTCCCTTTGCCTGGCAGCGGATGAAAAGGCCGCTTTCGTTATGGTCAAAGTGAACTTCGGCTTTCTCTGAAAGGCAGATCACCTTCTCAATCCCGGCATTCAGCTTCCCCTGCTTTCTGGCAAAGCTCTGAATCCGGTAAGTCCCTTCTTTGTCAGGCCTGAGCGCGACAGCGTAGATGCAGCCTGCCCCGGCAAAGAACCGGAAATCCGAGGAAGTGAACCTCTTGACTGCTCCATCCTGGAAACCGCCTTCCACAACCTCGGTCGGCCCCTCTCCGAAGATCCGGTATGGCCTGGACGAAAAGACCGCCTCGCCATTTTGCTTAAGCCATGTACCGATGGCAGAGAGAATGTCCGTCTCTTCCTGCGTAAACGTTCCGTCCGCTTTCGGCCCGATATTCAGAAGGAGCGTTCCGTTCTTCGAGTTGATGTCGATCAGGTCGCACAGAATGTCCTTTGCCTGCTTATACCGGTTTTCGGTTGTGTAGCACCAGGAATTGAAGCACATCGCCGTATCGCTCTGCCACCGGAAAGGCTTCTGCCCGGCGAGCTGCCCCCGCTCGATATCGGGAACCGCGGTCCCGAAAGGAAAGGCGTCATGCTTGTAATTGATGACAACCTCCTGCCTTCTTTGCGCGGCCCTGTTATAGTAATATGCCGCCAGCGCCTTCAGGTACGGACGCAGCTCCACCCGCTGGATCCACCAGTCAAAATAAAGGATTGCCGGCTGATACTGATCAATCAGCTCACAGGTCCGCACCAGCCAGTCCTGCATGAATTCCTCGGAAGGCGTTCCTTCCCCGTCGATCGCGTCAAAGTCGGAAGGCCCTTCTATGGAAGGCCAGTAGAGATCGCCCCTTTGGAACGCACCCTTGATATCGCTGTCAAATTCCCTCCCTTTTCCCAGGAAGAAGCTGTGTTCGATCCGGTGCGACGACACGCCAAAGACAAGGCCCGCCTTCTCCACGCTTTTTTTCAGATCGCCGACGATGTCCCTTTCAGGACCCATATTCGCGGCATTGTAGGGGGAGAGGGCACTCTTGTACATCTGAAAGCCGTCATGATGCTCGGCGACCGGAACGACGTACTGCGCGCCGGAATTTCGAAAAACCTCCACCCATCTGTCCGGGTCAAAACGCTCCGCGCGGAACATCGGAATAAAGTCCTTCAGGCCGAACTTCGCATGCGCGCCATAGGTTTCCAGATGGTGCTGATATGCCTTGCTGTCCTTCACATACATCATGCGGGGATACCATTCACTGTCATACGCGGGAACGGAAAACAGCCCGTAATGAATAAAGATCCCGAACCGCATCCTCTCATACCACTTCGGCACTTCGTATCCGGACAAAGACTCCCAGTCATCCGTATAAGGCCCCTGGCTGATCACATCCTGAATCTCCCTCAGCTTCTTCTTAAGATCGTAATACTGCATTCTCTCATCCTCCTTGCTTCAGGCTGATAATGGCAGTAAACGCAGATGGCGTTTACGTTTACCGTAATCATTGACGCGGCCGGCTGCGCAAGGCAATCAGCCGCTCTTTCATTATAGGGAATCATTGCGGAAAATACAGTGTTCCGCCTCAATGGCATATCAATGAAGAACCTGTAACAGAATATCAGATTGAATTCATATGCAAGGCGGAGGAAGGAGCCGCCACCAGCCGCTACATGCTCAAAAATGCCGGTACCATGAGAATGATGAGGACAACGCCGAACATAAGGACCATGGGCAGGAGCATTTTCACGCTGGCACGCTCTCCGAGCTTGCGGACAGCCATTTTGTGCTGATCCATGGAGAGAACGGCTTCGTGCTCAAGCAGCGCGGTCAGGCCCTTCGAGCCCTTTTTCAGATTCTGGGACAGAAGTGAGCCCAGCTTGATATACATCGGAAGAGCGCAGCGGCGGCCGAAGTTCTCATACGCGCTCGCCTCCGGCACGCCGCTGTTCATTTCACGGATCGTCAGCAGCATCTCTTCATAGACGTAACGTTTTCCGGCTTCCGGAGCGGCAGTACTGCCCCGCCTGGCTTTCTCTCTTTGCCCCGGCGCCTGCCTTGTGCCGCGCTGTGCCTCATACTGATCCGTGATCCGGGTAAATGCACCCCGTATGGTGAGCCCTGCGGACAGGAGCATGGTCAGCTTCCACAGAAGCTGCGAATAATCCAGCTCCAGCTGTGCCAGCCGGGCCTTCGCCGCGTCATGAACCTTCGAATCTTCCCTCGCCCAGAACGCAATCGGGAGAACGAGCATCAGGATCATGATCAGCGTCAGGGAGGAGTCCCTGGGATAAGACCAGTTCAGAACCCTGCCGTCCACCTTCGACGGCAG
>CACXFW010000147.1 GCA_902767065.1 uncultured Lachnospiraceae bacterium
CGGCGAAGGAAGAGACTGCCGGGGCGGCTGCGCCCACGCAGGGCACGGCGAAGAAAGAGACAACCGGAGATGCTGCATCTTAACATCGGCGGTTTCCGGGAAGCAGCGGCAAAAGCCGCGCACGGGATTGCTGATACGAATTCGGTCTATCGACGAGGCGAGAATCATCCGGAGAGGTTCTCGCCTTTTTTAAGAGGCAGGATCCTGCAGACCGGGAGAGGATCACCTGGCGCCTTGAAACCCTTCGTACTGATCGGGAGTGAGAGAAGATGAAACAGATGGAGCCTCAGCTTTCAGTCATTGTTCCTGCTTATAACTGTGAGAAGTATATTGCGGAGTGTATCGACTCCATCCTCAGCCAGCTTCCGGAAAACAGTGAGCTGATCGTGGCAGACGACGGCTCTGAGGATGATACGCGCAGTGTCCTTGCACAGTATGAAGGAAGGCAGGAGAATCTCCATATCCTGTATGAAGCGCACCGAGGCGCGTCCGGGGCAAGAAATGCCGGCCTGAACGCGGCAGCCGGCCGTTATGCTGCTTTTGTGGACTGTGACGATTGCCTGCGGAAAGGATTTCTGGAAAAGGCTCTTTTGCTTCTTGAATCCGGGGCGGATCTGTATATTTTCGGGATAGAACGGATTCTGCTTGACGGCACGCGGCAAACCGGAGCTGTGGAGGATATGGAGTATGGGGATATTTCATCGTTCGCAGACGATTACATCCGGAAGGGAAGGATGATGATCTATTCCAACTGCAATAAATTCTACAAAAGAAGCGTGATAGAGGATCTTAATCTTCGGTTTGACGAGAAGATCTCGTTCGGTGAGGACCGCCTGTTTAATTACAGCTTTCTTCCCGGCTGCCGAAGTGTGGTCACCTCTTCCCTGATCATGCTGGATTATATCCAAAGAAGCCTGCATTCAATGTCCACCAGACATATTCCGTTCTACTTTGACAGGGTTATGGAGCTGCACCAGAAAAAGATGGACTGCTTCCTGGAGCTTTCAAAGGGAACGACGCAAGAAGAGAGAAGAAGGTTTTCGGACGGCGATCTGGAAAAGGAGATTTCAGGGGCCGTCGCGAGAGCATCCGCGCATCCAAAAGAGCGGGAGGAAGTGCTTGCGAAGATCAGGAGGATGCGCCCGTTTGAAGAATTCTATGCTGCTTTATGCAAGAAAGGATGAGCTTAAGTGTTCCGATTTGTCATGCTTGATCATACGGTGCCGGTGAAAATACGGGAAGCACATCTGAAAGAACAGATGGAAGTGTTCCTCAGGTCGGAGGCGCTTGCGGAGATATTTGACCTGCTTGGTACTGACCGGGACAGGATCGGAAAGACTTATAACGGAAGGAAGGGAAAAAACGGGAAAGTTGTTGAAACGCTGGTTCTGAAGCCGGACAGGAAGCTTGCGCCGGTTCGGAAAAAGCTCTATCCGCTGCTGGCCGAGCTTGGTTTTTTCCATATCAATCAGCCTCTTTCCGGAAAGCACAGCAGGATACTGGTCCTGGGAGGAGCGTTGAATGCCTGTTTTGTCAGGACGAGGTGCGCGTCAGAATGGAAAGATCCCGGCACTTTGTCGATAGACGGACTGTCCTGCTACCGGCCGGTCCACCCGAAGGAGAGGAGTGTCTCCGCATTCTCTTCTTTTAGCGAGACGGAATTCGGCGTTCTTTCAGATGCGTTTTGCAAAACGTTCAGCCTTCCGGAGAATGACTATCAGGATGATTTCCGGGGGGACCGGAATCTGAATGGGATCTCCTGCATCAGGAGATTCCCGGCTGAGTCTGGCAGCTGTCTTTACCGGGTTTATGCCGCCCCGTCCTGTGAACCGGAGCTTCGGCGGGCCGATACCAAGGACACTCTGAAGTTTTTTGTGGAGAACGGAGGCGTTTCACCGGGAGATACCCTGCTTGCGGTCACCCATAACCCCTATTGCAACCGTCAGTTCCTGCAGCTTGCCTATTATATTATTAAAAACGATATCCCTGTTGATCTGGATGTGGTTGGCTGCACCCCGGATGATCAGGTCGAAACTGAAAAAACCTATGACCCGTTCCGGCAGCTGCAGGTTCTGATCGGTATCCTTGACTGGATCGGACGGTTTCATTCCCGCGGCTCCAGGGACAGCGGCGATTGAAAAATCGATGGGCTTAATGTATACTGACTAAGGATCTGTTCGGAAATATACTAGTTCACGTTAATGGCTGCCGAAGGCAGACATGTTACGTGAACTGCATATACCGCGGTGAAGAATTCTATTCGGCAATAGATATCGTTCGCGAGTATAGTTGTTACAATGGTTCAGCGGTTTCTGAACGGATCTTGTCAGGAATAAACGTTTGGCTATAGAGGAGTGAAGGATGGGGTTTCAGAAGACAGCAAACAGTGTGGAGGGGCAGAGGACTGCAGACGGTACCGGTTTTCCGAAGGTTGCAGACAGGATCAGGTTTCAGGAGGTTGCAGACAGCATGGGGGCCATGACCTGTGTGGTTTCTGTTGAAAAACTTGAGAATGGATATGGGGATATCCGTATCGTCACGGGGAACCGGTCTTATATTGATTCGATTGAACACCCGGTTGGCGATGTAAAGATGCTGAAGACCAGGTTTACGCCGAACAGCCTGTATACGGAGTATATGACCAGGGACCTCAACTTTGAGGACTACTGTTACCGCGCGGCTGTCGAAAAGAGGTGCCTTCACTCCTATGCCCATCCGGACCGGTACGATGTCTGGTTTAATATGACATTTCTTCCGCTGGTACCGGATGAGGGCAATCTGTGCTTTTGCACCTATACGATGGAGATCAATCCGGTTGCGGACAGCGCAAGACTGTCCAATGTCTCAGGCGAACTGGCGTCGGCGGTGCTGGAAACCACAATCAAGCTTCGCAGCACGAACAATTTCGAAGCGACGATGGCCGATGTGATCAAGGATATCCGGACGATCTGCCTGGCAAAGCAATGCTGCATCCTTCTGATGGAGCCGGTTACCCGCACCTGTTCGGTTCTGTGCGAGGATGTCGCGGAGGATTCCCCCAAGAAGCCGATGGCCGAGATTGTCGACGATTCATTCTATGACCTGGCAGAATCATGGGAACAGACCATCTCCGGCAGCAACTGCCTGATTGTCAAGAATGCGCAGGACATGGAGGTGGTCAGGGAACGGAATCCGGAATGGTACAGATCACTTGTCGACAACCATGTCTCCTCGATTGTCCTTTTCCCGCTCAAATCAGGAAATGAACGGCTCGGTTACATCTGGGCGACGGATTTTGATGTCACGGACGCGCCAAAGATCAAGGAAACACTGGAACTGACGACATTCATTCTCGGTGCGGAGATCGGAAACCATCTGCTGCTTCGGCGGCTTCAGATCCTGAGCTCCAGGGATATGCTGACCGGGGTTCAGAACCGCAATGAGATGAATCATTTCGTGGATATGCTGAGCGACGACAGGGTATCGCCCGGAAAGCCGGTGGGCGTTGTATTCGTCGACCTGAACGGACTGAAGAAGGTCAATGACTCAGAAGGGCATCCTGCCGGGGATGAACTGATCCGGAACGCAGCCCGTGTTCTTGGCAGTGTCTTTGCGGATGAAGAGATCTTTCGTGTCGGGGGAGATGAGTTCACAGTGATTATTCCCGGAATCACGCCCGAAGAGATGGAAGAGCGAATCCGCCTGCTCAGAGAGTCTTCAAAGGACAGGGTAAGCTTCGCGATTGGCTGGCATGTTGAGGCGGACTACAGAAATGTCCAGAAGGCCCTGAGAAAAGCGGATGAAAATATGTATGATGACAAGCGGCGGTATTATTCGATTCACCCTGAAATGGATAGAAGGCTCGCCAGTATAGAGGAGTGAGATTGGAGGAGGGAAAATGGGGTATAATCGGGACATGAGTGCTTATGCCGGCGCTCATCGCAATATGGTGGTGAGAAATGACACGATCTCAGATGAGCTTTATAAGAAAATGGATGTAAAGCTGGGACTTCGTGATATCAACGGGAAGGGAGTGGTTGTCGGTCTTACCAACATTTCCGAGATCATTTCTTTTAAAGAGGAAGACGGGAAACGGGTTCCCTGTGACGGGCAGCTGTGGTACCGGGGACATAATATCCGGAATCTGGTCCGGGAATACTCAAAGGAGCGGTTCGGATATGAAACGCTTGCCTATCTTCTTCTGTTTGGCGAATTGCCGGATGCGCTGGATCAGGAAGAATTCATCCGCATGCTGACGATTGCGAGGGATCTGCCGACCAACTTCACGCGGGACGTCATCATGAAGGCGCCTACACGGGACATCATGAATTCCATGACGCGCTCCATTCTGACCCTTGCATCTTATGATAATGAAGCGCAGAACACGGATCTCAGGAATGTGATCCGGCAGAGCCTGAACCTGATTGCCGTGTTCCCGATGCTTGCCATCTATGCATATCATGCTTACAACCATTATGAGAACCTGGAAAGCATGTATATTCACAGGCCGGAGGATGCGCTGTCAACGGCGGAAAACATTCTTCTGATGCTGAGACCGGATAAACAATACTCATCGGTCGAAGCCAGGGTCCTTGACGCCTGTCTGATGCTTCATATGGAACATGGCGGAGGGAATAACTCCACCTTTACGACGCGTGTCGTTACCTCTTCAGGTTCGGATACCTATGCTACGGTTGCCGCGGCGATGTCCTCCCTGAAGGGTCCGCGCCATGGCGGTGCGAATATCAAGGTGATGGAGATGATGGAAAATATCCGGAAGAATATCACCGACTGGAAGGATGACGATGCGATCCGCAGCTATCTGGACCGGATTGTCATGAGAGAAGCCTTTGACCGCACAGGCCTGATCTACGGTATGGGACATGCCGTATATTCGATCTCCGATCCGAGAGAGAGGATCTTCAGGGCATTTGTATCTCAGCTGGCTGCGGAGAAGGGCATGGAGGAAGAGCTGGGGCTTTACAATAAGGTGGAAGAGATTGCCCCGAAGGTGATTGCGGACCGGAGGCATATCTATAAGGGAGTCAGCCCGAATGTGGACTTTTACAGTGGATTTGTCTACAAGATGCTTGGGATTCCCTTAGAGCTCTATACGCCTATTTTCGCGATTGCCAGAATCGCCGGATGGAGCGCTCACCGATTGGAAGAACTCGTCGGTATGGGAAAAATCATGAGGCCGTCCTATGTTTCCATCATGGAGGAGCTTCAGACTGACATGCCATCAGATTAATCTGACCAGGGTGCGGAGAAGACAGAATGAACAGGACTAAGACACAGGGGAAAAGAATACCAATTCGCAGGCGTGTTCTGATGCTCGTCCTGCAGACGATGCTGATCGCGCTTTTTGCGGCAAGCATTACCGGGATTCTCTGCATCCGCTGGATTAAGAATTCTTCGGAGACTGCTCTGACAGAGCAGCTTGAGAGCAATCTGAAGAGCATTGTCAAGCAGAAAGCGGTCTTTGCGGACGCAAGGCTGGAGCATTATGAGAAGTACATTGAATTCGTTACAGATTATATCGAGGAAATGTATGATGACGAGCAGACGCTGACGGAACGGGGGAAGATGTACTACGCACCCCGGGATACGAAAGAATACGCCCTTACAAGGGCGTTTGCCCGGGAGGACATGGACGCGGACGAATTCAGGGAGGAGCTGCTGTTTTTCAGCAACCTTGAAGGAATCTGGGCGCCGATTGCCAAAGCGAATGAGAGCCTGATCTCAACGGTCTATGCGGGGACAAAGAGCGGACTGCTTACTTCGTATGACAGATGGTCCTACCTGTCCGTGCCTTCGGAGGGGAAGGAACTGATCTATGACTACTTTCAGTCAGGGTGGTATACACGGGGCCTGAAGGAAGACGGCGTTTTCTATACCGACCTGTATATCGATTCCCAGGGGCGCGGCCTGACCATTACCGTGGCGTCTCCGTTCAGGGATTCCGATGGCGAAATCATGGGTGTGGACTGCGCGGACTTTGACATTACGGGCCTTTATCATGAATTGCTGTCGATTGACCTGGGCGAGGGAACCTTTTCCTTTGCGCTGGATCGGGATGGGGAGGTCATTTCTCCCGACGCAGGCGGCAGGTCCGTCGAAGAATACACCGGTCTGACAAAGGAGGCGCTTGATGAGTTAAGGGCGGATTCGGATGGAATCGTGGAGAGAAATGACGCGGTTCTTGTCTGCATTCCGATTGAAAGGATCGGCTGGACATTATGCGTGTCTGTTCCGACGAGTGTGATCCGGGCCAGAATCCGGGAGACAGACAGATCCATCCTGTATGCATATCTGACATTTGTCGGGATCGTCCTGGTGATTATCGTTCTGGCGATTCTGGCAGTGAACAAGGTTGCTTCGAATATCACCTATCCCATGGAACTGCTTGAACGGGATATCCGGATTATTTCCGATGGAGACCTGGACTATCGCGCTACGGTGTACCGGAATGATGAAATCGGTGATATTACAACCCAGATGAATGAGATGGTGGACCGCCTGAATACCACCATGAAAGAACTGGTGAGCTCCCAGGAGTATGCGGATGCCATGAGCGAGCTTGCGACCAGGGATGCCCTGACCGGCGTCAGGAATAAGACCGCCTTTGTCGCGTATATTCAGGAACTGCAGGAGAAGATCGACAATCAGGATCAGGAACCTTTTGCGATCGGGGTGCTTGACTGCGATGATCTGAAGGGAATTAATGACCAGTATGGGCATGACAAGGGAGATGAATACCTTAAGTGTGCCGGAAAGCTGATCTTAAAAGTGTTCAGGCACAGCGCCGTTTTCAGGGTTGGCGGTGATGAGTTTGCAGTTGTTTTGCAGAATGAGGACTACCAGAACCGGCTGAGCCTTGCGGATCAGTTCTACCAGGAAGGGGACGCTGTCAATTCCTCGGTGGAAAATGCATGGGAGCAGGTACACGCGGCAATGGGGATCGCGGTTTTTGACCCGCAGATTGACAAGACGGTATCCGACACGGTTCGCCGCGCGGATAAGCTGATGTACGATAACAAACGCGGCGGCAAGGAGGGCGGCCAGACAGCGCAGCATTCCTACTTTATGGAAAGCGACGATCTGTACTGGAAGGAACAGTATCTGCTCGACAGGTTCAAAACCGCTCTGGACGAGCATTGGATCAAAGTATATTATCAGCCCATCATGCGGATCAGGAATGGGAAACTGACCATCCTGGAAGCCCTCGCGAGGTGGATTGATCCCGTGCGGGGAATGATCTCTCCCAATGAATTCATCTATGTTCTTTCACGGTATCACCGTCTTCACCTGCTGGATCTGTACATGGCAGAAGAGGTGTGCCGGGAGTTCGGCGTCAGAAGGAAGGCAGGGCTTCCCCTGATTCCGGTATCCGTGAACTTCTCCGCGCAGGACTTTGACTATGTGGATGTGCCGGCGAAGCTGAAGGAGCTTGTAGAAAGATACGGTCTTACCCCGGATGATATCATCGTGGAAATCACGGAACAGGATGTCGCCGAAGGAACACAGCACTTTAAAGAGTCCCTGCAGCAGATCCGTGAAAACGGATTCCGGCTGTGGATTGATGACTTCGGGAGCGGGTATTCTTCCCTGAATGTACTGAGCCAGTATCATGTGGACCGGATTAAATTCGATATGGATCTGGTCCGGCACCTGGACGATAACAATGGCGCGAACCGGAGAATTCTGGAAGCGATGGTGAAGGTATGCAGGGATCTTGGGATCCGGACTCTGGCAGAGGGAGTGGAAACAGAGGCACAGCTGAATTTTCTGAAAGGAATCGGCTGCGACCTGGCGCAGGGATACTATTTCTTTAAACCGGATCCGCTCGATGTTTCCATCTACAAGTTCCAGCACCGAAGCCTGGATATTCCGCATGAGACAAAGGAAGAGCGCATGGAAGAGTGCATGGAAGAGCATTCATAGTGTTACAGGTCACGCCACGGCCAGCCGTTACACTACCCCGCCGCGGGACGGCTTTTCTGGAAAGTCTGGCTGCAAAGCCCGGGATGTGCCATGGATCAGACACTTTCCACAAACCATCTTCCGAAATGGCTGGCGAAGCGGTCCTTCGACCGTTCGAAGAACAGATGCTTCGTTTCGCCTTTGATGATGACGGTATAGCAGTCTCCGGGAAGGCTCTGATCCACACTGGACGCAGGGCGGAAGTCGCGGACAGAATCGATCAGGAAGACGCGGCCGTCCTGCCAGATGATGGAGCGGGGCTGCATGTATCCCGTGGAATCAAAGTCGGAGTTGACTTTCACATAGATTCGCTCCGGACGTGGTGGTTTTGCATAGGCCATATCATCAGCTCCTTTCCGGTTCTTTCTCATCCGGTTTTCATTCGGCTCCTGCCTCCTGTCAGGCAGGAGCTTATACACACAACATAGCACAGTAAACTGAGAATGTAAAGCGCAACTTTCCAAGACAACACATTGTAAATAGACAAAGCTCGGCCGGGCAGTGCAACGGCCGGCCGGGGTGTGACCTGTAACGGCGGGAGGAAGGCTGTGCCGGTTTCAGGCGGAGAAGTTGACACAGACAGAATCATCATTGTAAAATCAGCGTAACTATTCAGCACCCCCATTGCTCAGAACACTTCGTGTTCTTCGCTGTGGGCGGACAGAGCGGTTTCACCGCTTGTCCGCCCCC
>CACXFW010000148.1 GCA_902767065.1 uncultured Lachnospiraceae bacterium
CCCCCTGGAACCGCTCAGATCCGTCAGATAAGCAAGCTTATCTGACGGGATCATGAGCAATTCCAGGAGGTGCTGAATAATTACAAATACGGTATCTGGTTACACATCCGACTCCACCTGTACCGTACTGCCGCGTCCGAGCGCAATGACGTGTATCTTCCTGGGCAGGCATTCGTCCAGCCTGGCAACATGGGAAATGATCCCGATCTGCCTCTTCCCTCCGGAAAGGTGCTGCAGAACCTCCATCGCCCTGTCCAGCCTCGCGCTGTCCAGCGAGCCGAAGCCCTCGTCTATGAACATGCTGTCTATGCGGATGGTGCTGCTGCTTTCCATCTGCGCGATGTCGGAAAGTCCCAGCGCCAGAGACAGAGAAGCCTCGAACATCTGTCCGCCGGACAGGGAGGCGGTTTCGCGCTCCAGGCCGGTCAGCGTATTCAGGATCCTCAGTCCAAGGCCAACGCTCGACCTGCGGTCTCCCTCCTCGGTCGGCACCAGCTGGTACTCCCCGTCCGTCATCGTGTCCAGGTGCACATTGGCCTGCTCCACAATCCTGCGGAAGAATCCGCTGAGCACATACCGGCTGAACGCGTAATTTCCATTTGCGGTGTCTGCGAGAGGCACGATCTTTGCGTATGCGTCTTCGCAGACCTTTCTCTTCTTCATGAGTTCGTCCAGCCGGTCCAGGATTCTTTGATCCGTCCTCAGCTTCGTATCGAGTTCCTTTTCCTTCGCCCGCATCCCGTCCAAAAAAAGCGCGGCTTCCTCAATCCGGGCAGCAACCTCCTGAAGATCAACACGTTCCATTCCCTTCGTGAGCTCCTCAAGCTGAAGCGTCTTCGCTTCCAGATCCCGCTTCTCCCGATCGTATCGCTCAAGCTTTGCCTTCCGGCTCCGGATCCATTCTGCCAGCGTCTGCGCCAGACGCTGCAAATGAGCAATGGTATATCCCTGACCGGAAGGAATACTCTCCCCCTCCGGCTCCAGCGCACGGTGGTATTCCTCCGCATCCTGGAAAGACCATTCCCTCAATGATTCCGAGAAATGTCTCTGCGCATCCTGCACCGCAGACTTTCGCGATAGCTTCTCTTCGAACGCCGCTGCAAGGCTGCCCGCATTTTCCGCCTGCCGTTTCTGGCATCCGGAAAATGCGCTTTTCGCATCTTCCATTTCTTTCGTCAGTGCTTCGGTCTTCTCTGTCAGTTCCCGGATCTTTGCCTGGGCATCCTCTTTGCGCTCCGGATATCCCTCAAGCTGCGCCTTCCAGTTCGAAACACTGGTCGCGGCACGCTCTGATGCAAGTTCTGCCTCATTCAGGGCAAGGACCGCCTGATCCAGAGCCTCCTTCGCCAGGGCAGACGCTTCGTCCGCCTTCTCCTTCTGTATCTGGGTTCTCTTCTTCGCAGCCTGGTCCGCCTTCGCTCTCTCATACAGCCTGCGCGCCTTAAGGCACTGTTCCCTGCACTCTTCGATCAGCACCTCCAAAGAAGACGCAGCCGCCCCGCTGCCGCGCTCCAAAACGCCGTCTTGTCCTGCACTGCAGGGAAGGGAAATCGCAGCCGCCCCGGCCTCCCTCCCGGGGACGCCGGTCAGCTCCGAAAGGCGGCGGACAATCCACGCCGTCTGCTGTTCATGCTCCCCTTTCGCGGCAAGATATGCCTCCTTCGCTCTTTCCAGGGAAGCTCTCGCCCTGTTCCATGCCTCATAGGCAGCATCCACACTCTCCTGGGTCGGAATCTCCCCGGTCATCTGCGCGAAAGAAGGGATGTCCGCCGCTGTATGGGATGCGCCGCAGACCGGACAAATCACAACGTCTTTCATCTCCAGCTGCTGCCCAAGATCCCTGGCAAGGATTCCTGCCTGTCCCCGGATCAGAGCCTTGTTCAGATTCAGGTGCGCCGTCTCTGCCCTCACCTCCTCCTGCTGCGCATCCTTTAAGATCGCAAGCAGGCGCTTTTCTTCCTTCGCAAGCTCACCTTCGCGGTCGATTCCGGCCCTGAGCTTCTCCAACGCTTCGAAGTGCATCGTCAGATCATCCAGCGAGCGTTTCGCCGCGGATACGGCAAGCTCTCCCGCCCCGGACAGCTCCTGAAGCCTTTGCTCCAGCTCTTTTTGCCTCTTCTGTTCCCGCTCCAGTGTCTTTTGCTCCTTCGCCAGATTCTCCCTCGCCCTTTCCAGCATTTCCCGCTTCCGGGACAATTCTCCGGCTCCCGTCTCCAGCTCCTTGTAGAAATGAAGGACGTTCTGCAGACAGGAACGCTGCTCCTGGAAAGAAACGCAAAGAGGCGTATTTTTCTGCCGGACGAGCGCGGCGCGCTTCTCAAGATCAACGGCGGACCTCGCAAGCTGGTCCCGCTCCCGTTCCAGATTGAGGATCCGCTCCGACACACGCGTGTGGTCCGCCTCAGCGCGCAGCATCGCCTGCTCGGACGGGAGCACCTTCTCGGCGTCAAGCGCACGCGAAAGCCGCAGGCGAAGATCCTCCATCCTCTCCTGCTCCTTCCCAAGGCCGGCCAGCTTGTCCCTGGAGCGGTCAAGATCCTCCAGCAGCCGGTTTCCGGACTCCCCCTTGGTCCGGCAGACTTCCAGTTCCCTCGCAGTGCGCTCCTGATCGCGGATCGAACGGCGCAGGATGGCGCATTCCTCCTGCATGTGCGCAAGGATCCGCCTGATCGCGGGGATCAGGTCAGGATGGTCGACATGGACAAAGCGAAGGTTTTCCTGCATGGAGAATTCCTCCTGCGCATTCTCCCATAGATCTGTTTTGGCTGAATCTGCCGTGGAAAAAGCAGTTCCAGCTGACACGGCAGGGATTGCTGTATCTGCCATGGCAGGATTTGCTGCAGCTTCATCCTTCTCCTCTTCAGGAAGCATCAATCCGTCCAGCTTAAGCTGGGCTTCCCGGATCAGATCCTCCTCCTGCTTCTTCAGAAGCGCCTCCGCAGCCTTCAGGCGGATCTGCAGGTCCTGATGCCGGCGGTTGTCGTACAGCTTTCCAAGGATCGTGCCGCGCTCTTCACTCTTCGCAGTCAGGAATCTCTGAAACTCCCCCTGCGCAAGCATGATGATCCGCCGGAACTGGTCGGCGTCAAGTCCCAGGATCTCCCTCACCTTCAAGGATACGTCATCCACGTCCTCCCGTCCCCTTCCTGTCAGAAGAACACTTCCTTCCTCCGACAAGGCAGACTCCTTCGAAGGACGCTGCGCACTTCCCTTTTTCCCCCAGTACATCCTGCGGAAAACAGTATATGTCCTGCCTGCATTGGAAAAAGACAGTTCGACGCGCATTTCCTCCCGGCGTTCCCCGGACTTTGAAAAATCACTGTGAAAGGCTTCTGTCCCCAGGGCGCTTCGCGCCCCGCCGCTGGCGGTTCCGTAAAGCGCATACATGACCCCGTCAAAAATCGTGGTCTTCCCCGATCCCGTATCCCCGCAGATCAGATAAACACTGTTCCCCATCGCGTCAAAATCCACGACGGTTTCTTCCGCAAACGGGCCGAAGGCTTTCATTTTCAGTCGATGTGGTTTCATTCCATCTTTACTCCCATACAGTTCACGCCACAGCGCATCAGTTCACGTCCCGGCGCAAATCATTCCACCTGTACGGCCAGACCGCTTAAGCGATCCGGCTCCCCACCTTCGCAAAACCCGCGCTTCACTTTCATACGGCTGCCTTCGCATCCGCGTTTTGCCCATCAATGGGCAAGCCTTCCATGTAAGACTGTCTCCAGCAGCTCCTGCGAATCCTCCTGTGGGATATCACTCATCTTCAGAAGATAGTCCTCACCACGGCGCGCCTGCTGCTCAAGAATCTTCTGAAGCACCGCCTCCTGGTCTGCGTCCGGCAGCTCGTCCGTCTGCTCCTGATAGAATTGCTCAAACTGTTCCACAAGGCCAGGTCCGGAAACGGCGCCTTCTTCCTGTCCCAGAACACCTCCGCCGTCCGCGCGCTCCTGCGGGTCACCTGCCTCCGGCCTGATCTCCCTCTTCACATTCACCAGGCTGTCTCCGAACACGTCACGCAGCTTTTCCATGGCGCGCGGCGGAACATGCTTATCCGTCAGAATGCACTGGATGTAGCGGGATTGTCTGTCCTCCAGACGCTCTGACTCCTGAAGCAGCTCCTTCAGCGTTCCCTTCATCTGAAGAAGCGTGTGCAGCAGGGGGATGTGGATCCGTTCCACGCTGATCTCCTTCTTTGATCGGATCGTTACCATCGTCAGGTCCTTGCTGCGGCAAGCCTCCGAAAAGTCATAATACAGCGGGCATCCGGAATACCGGATTGTCTCTCTTCCGACCTTCTGCGCATTATGGATATGGCCCAGCGCAACATAATCAAATGCATCGAACGCCGTGTAGTCGATCTCGCCGATTCCCCCGATAATCGTCTCCGACTCGCTGTGCTCCGGCTTCACGCCGTGCGCAAGGACATTCTGATGCGCCACAAGGACATTGCATCCCTCCGGGCTGATCTCCTGCAGCGCAAGAAGCTCGCGCGCCGCTTCATCGTAGGATTCCAGATCGTCCCGGTCCAGAACATGCCGGTCTGCGGCAGCCTTCGGGAAAAGATACGGAAGAAGCCAGAAAGTAACATCCGGCGAAGGCTCCGTGGAAGATGCGACGGCATCTGAAA